>CANOPF010000007.1 GCA_947568535.1 uncultured Clostridium sp.
CCAATTTTAATTGTTTTTCCTGCTATTTTCATTCCTTTTACAATAGTGTTTACTCCTTTGTATTCTCTTTTTTCGCCTATTTCTGAAAAATCTACTCTAAACTTTTCCTTTTGTTCTTCTTTTCTTCTTTCTTGCCATTTTTCTAATTCTTCCCAATCTTCTTTATTTCCCATATTTTATCCCTCTAATCTTCACTACAAATGACTACTTCTTGTTTGTATTATAACAAAGGACAGGTAATTATCTGCCCTACTTATTAATTTTATTTTATTCAATAACTCCTGCTATACATTTATTAAACATATACATTTCTATACTTATTATTTGCTCATTTTCTTTTGTTACATCTTTTTTTACATTTACTTTATAGCCTAATCCTTGATATATTATTGTTTTATATGTCAAATCTGTTTCTTCCATTTTTATTGCAAATATTGGCTCTCTAAAGCTATGTACTCTGTTCATATCTATTGATAATATGATACAATATAAAGTTACTATAATTATTATAATAGATAACACTATTTTTAAAGTTTTTTTACAAAATTTAATTACCAAAAGCATTGCTAACAATAATATTATAAAAATTCCTATCATAAAAATTCCTATCATAAAAATTCCTCCTATTAGACAAATTACTTGTTATGATGATTATACCATAGAATAAAATAATTAACAACATCAAAAAACAAAATGGTACTAACCCATCAAAAACAAAATGGTACTAACCCAACTTTGAGTTAGTACCATTTTTCATCTTTTCTTTTATTTAGAATAAACCACTCTTTTTATTTCACTATTTATTATTATCTTATTACCTATTGTAGTTCCATTGGAATCTACTATTTCTACAAAATACTCATTATTTTCTTTAATATCTAAAATCGTTGCTTTATTGTCATTCTTCAATTCTACTACATCAAATCTCTTATATCTCATTTGTTCCCTCTCCACTATTTACTTATATAACATTTTTTAAAATATTTCAACTAATATAATGGTGTTCCATATCCTAATATGACACCACTATTTATATCATAATCTTTTTGTTTACACATATCTCCGCTTGAATTACCCTCTATTGTATAAACTCTGCCATTTTGTGTCTTTTCTACAATACCAACGTGATCTGCTTGTCCATCATTGCTATCTGCCCAATCAAAAAATATGATATCTCCGTGCTTTTGGGGTATAGCCTTGTTCTTGCCATAATCCACAAGTTTTAAACCAAGCAACTCCCTCACTTTCACAACCTGCAAATTTTGGAATAGTACCACTTTCTATATAACCACATTCGTTTGCACACCAACTGACAAAACAAGCACACCATTCTACTCTTGAATTAAAACCATACCAAGACCAGTAAGGTTGACCTCCAACATTTCCAACTTGTGCTAAAGCAACCTTTACAATATCACTACTTCCTGTTGATGTACCATATAAAACATAAGACCACATATAATTGTACTCATCTTTTTGTAATTCTGCTATTTGTTCTCTTTGTTTGCTATTGAAATTATACTTTTGTATCATTTCATCAACTGATTTATTTTGAATATCTATATATAAAATTTTTTTTTTAACTTTTTCTTTTTTCATATTTCCTTTATCATCTGTTGTTTCAATTTCTTTTTCTTGTGTTTCTACTTTTGATGTTATAATATTCATCTCCCAAAATATAGTTTTCAGTTTGTTAATTTTATTATCATCAAGAGTTACAACATCTGCCCTATCATCTCCATTGCTTACTAAAACTGTATAAACACATAGAATATCTTTCCATTCTGCCCTATTAGACTTTATTTCATATTCATCGTGTTCGTTATTCTTTTGAATATCTGTAATTTTATTTGTAAATTCAATATTTATTTCACTTATTACAGAACTCATTGTTTTATCTCCTACACCATCTTCACTTGAAAAAAATATTCCAAATATAGAACTACAAATGAGTGCTATTAAGCATATTAAAATTATTATAACAAAGGCTACCCACCCTCCTGCTATAATTGCAGAAATAAGTGCTTTAGTTCCTGCAATTATTGCTTTAATTGTTGCAATAGTTGCTTTTACTGCCAATTTTATACCTTTAGCCGTTGCTTTTGCAGTAGCTTTCGCAATTTGATATGTTTTTTTTGCACCTTTTACAGTTGCTTTCGCAGTTTTTTTGCCTGTTTTATATGCCCCTTTTATAGTTTTCCCTGTTGTTTTATATGTTGCCTTTCCAGTTTGTTCTGCTTTTTTTATTGTTTTCTGTGATGTTTTAATATTTTGCCTTGCTGTCTTTTCAGCTTGTTTTATACTTCTATTTTGTATCTTTTGTTTTATTTTTTGACTACCATTTTTTATATTTTGTATTGTTTCTCTTGTTGCTTTTCTTCCATATCTGTCAAAATTATTTATAGCTTTATCAGTTGCAATTCTTGTTTCTTTTGAAATTCTGTTTATACTGTAATTGTTAGGGTTTGTATCTTCATTTTCATTTGTATTGTTTCTTTCTTTTATGTTTATCAAATTATCTTTTAATTTTGTTTTATAAATTGCTTTCCTGTCTATTTTCTTTATGGGTATTTCATTTTTTTCTTTTTGCTTTATTTTTATATCTGGCACATATAACACCTCCTACATACTTTTTCTTGCAACAACTACTAATCTTCCATTTTGATTTGAATATTCACAAGTTGATAATGTTATAAGTTTATCTCCATATACTGCTATTTCTTCTGTATCATAAAAAGAAAGCTCTTTACACTTATCTACAAATGTATTGAACTCTCTTTCATTTTCTGCATCATAAAATTTGTAATATTGAAAACCTGTATATGCAACTGTTTTAAATACTGCAATTATTTTATATTCTGCTTTTTTCTTCATTGTATAAAATTTTATGTTTTTGTGGTTATTGTAATATTCTTTTGATTTATAATTTTCTAACTCTCCAAACATTTTATTTCCGTTTATGTGATGACCATATATTATTAAGTTATCACTATTTTCTATATTGCAATTTTCTGCTATATATGGTGTCCCTAAAATTGAATATTGCTTGTAAAAATTTCTTCTTAAATAATAATTTGGTCTTTCTTTTGTTTGCATTATTGGATAATCTATATTAGTATTTTCTATTTTTATCCAACCTACAATATCATTGTTAATTTTATATAGTTCTTTCATATTTACTACATCTTCTTTTGTATCTTCTGCATTTTCTTTTGCAACATCTATTATTTCTTCAAATATTTCTTCTTGTTCATATTCTTCTTTTTTATCTTTAAAAATAAAAAAAATACTAATAAGCATTATGCCTATTAGTAATAACACAAATAATATTTTTATAATTTTCTTCAAACTTTATCACTTCCAATCACTAAAATGTTTTTTGTTTTATAAACGACTAATGGCTAGTGATTTCTCACTAGCCATTAAACATAGCAATTACTGAAACTTTCGTTTCAAACATAGCAATCTTTATTGATTACTTTTTATAATACTATGATACTATATTTTACTTCAAAAGTCAATTATTTATACCTAAAATTCTTCACTAATTTTTTTAGATATTTCATTCATATATTCTCCGTCTATTCTTCCTATTGTCCCAGAAAAATTCAACCTTAATAAACTAACTTTTCTTATTCTTGTTATATTTGCCCATCTCATCATCTTTTTAAATCCACTTATATCATTTAATTGTACAATTTCCGTAATCTTATTTTTTCTTGCTTCGCATTCTTTTTCTGATATTTTACCATCTGCAAGTATTTTTTCTAATTTTTCATATTCTATTGGTTTTTTTGATGATACAGGTAGCACAAATAAATCTTTATCAAAATTCTTCAATATAACTGCTGGATGCATTCCTCCAAATTCATTTCCTATATTAAAGCCAAAATCTATCCAAACTACATTGCCTCTTTTTAGCACAGCTTTTTTTGTAATTAACATTGTATCTTCATAAGAAATATTAGTATTATTAAAAACATAATAATTTTTTTGACGAATATAGTTATTATCAATTATCTGTTTTAAATTTTTATTTGCCTTTTTATAGCTAAATTCATCTATCTTGTACTTTGGCAATGTATATTTTACTATATTTTTATAAATATAATTATCATCTTTTTCATTTTCTATTTTATCTGTTTTTGACTCTATCCACGAAAAATATAACTTACCTCGTTTTAAATCGTTCTCTGAAGTTAATAATTTTTTAAATTGTCTTAATTTCTTTAGACAACTTACATATACTTTTTTCAATTATATAGTTCTCCTTTTTTTTCTTTTTCTACAATTATACCACATATTTTGATAAATTCCATATATAAATAATATTTTTTATAAAACTTCTTTCGGCTTCGTTGTCATTAGTTTATATAGTTCTGTGTTTTTTGGAAATTTATTTTCAAATGGCACTATTGAATTTCTTACTTTTATTAGTCCCGCTCCTATTCCAGAGTTTGTAATAAAATTCAATTCTGTATCTGGTATATGCAATAATTCGGCTAGTTTATCTCTATCTGATGTTGATTGATTTAACATTATTATAAGTTCACTATTAGATAGCATCAATTTTGCTTTTTTATTTTCTATTATTTCCTCTATATTTTGCGTAATTCCAGTTGCACACCCTCCGTATTTTCTTATTCTTTTCCATAGTTTACTCATAAATAATGAAGTATATTGATGTTGGAATAACAAGTATATTTCATCTATGAAAATATATGTTGTTTTTCCTGCTTTCCTATTTTTTGAAATTCTATTGATGATATTGTCTAATATAACAAGCATTCCTACTGGCATTAGTTGCTCTCCCAAATCAATTATATCATAGCAAATTAGTCTATTGTTTACTTGCACATTAGTTGGTTTTGCAAAAGTGTTCAAACTTCCCTTTGTAAATAATTCTATTGATAATGCTATATCTTTTGCTTGTCTTTCATCTTGTTTTAATAACACTTGTCTAAAATCTTCAAGTGTTGGTGCTACTCCTTGATAATTTCTATCTTTATAATCTGCATATACTTCTTTTACACACCTATCTATCAATGTTTTATGACCACTTATTTCTGTATCATTTCCCATTATTTGCTCACATAAAGATAATACAAACTCTGCCTTGTCTTTTGTTGGGTCTTTTCCCTCGCCATAGTTTTGATTTATGTCTAAAGCATTTATATGATTATTGCTATTTGCTGATATTTTAATTACCTCTCCACCTAAATTTTGAATAAGTGATTTGTATTCCGCTTCTGGATCAATAATAATTATATCTGCATCTTTATCTTTTAATGCTATTTCTGTTATTTCTTGTTTAGCAGTAAAACTTTTTCCACTACCGACTTACACCCAAAATAAAAGAGTTACCATTTAGCAACTCGTGTCTATTTATTAGTATCATATTTTTTGAAATAACATTTTTTCCATAGTAAATTCCGTGTGTATCTTGTACCTCTTGTACTTTCATTGGCATAAATACAGATAAACTCTCGGTTGTTAATGTTCTTGTTACTTCTATCTTTTTTACACCATAAGGCATTACTGTATTTAGTCCATCTAATTGTTGGTACTTTAATTCTCCTAACTGACATAGATGTTTTCCTGCTATGCTCTTTAATGTTTCTGTGTCATTGTCAAGTTCTTCTTTTGTATCTGCAGTATGCACAATAGTTATTGTTGCTAGAAACATTTTCTGGTCGCGTGTTACTAGGTCATCCAAAAACTCTTTGCTTTCTTCTCTTTGTTTTTGTAACTCGTATGGTATTTCTGCTGAAAAGTTATTGTTTTCATTTTGACTTTTTTGCCACCTTGCAATATTAGTTTCTACACCCATTCTTTTATTCTCTGCCATTTTTATTGCTTCTTCCATTGGAACTGGTTTCATATCTATACTTAACATCATATTTTTATTTAATTCTGTTAGTTCTGATATAATATCATCTCTAATAAAGTTTGCAAACTCTTTTATAAATAATACTCTACCATATCTATTACCCATTTTGAAATAATCTGTTTTAAATTCAAAAGTGTCTGGACAAATATAATCTTTAAAACTATGTCCTTTTTGCATTGTTGCTTTCATATCAAAACTATACAAATCTTCTTCGCCACTTCTAAAGAAATCATAAAATATTCTTAATCTTTCCTTTATATCTAATTCTGTTAGTTTTGAATCAAGTTTTGCAAACGAATTTCCTAGTTCTGTTTCTGTCCTATTAAAATAATTATTTGCATCTTCAAGGTGTTTCTTATCAATAGTAATAGTTAAAAACTTATCTTGTATAATACCTTGTGCTTCTGTTGAGTTATGCAATAACATATCATTGATTTCTTTTCTATATTTTGTTAGTTTATCATTTCCTACTGGTATTTTTACTTTATTTTCAAAGTCAATTTTATTCAATTTTCTATTGATTATTGTTATTTTGGGAAAACACGCATAATCAAGTAAATTTAATATGCTTCCATATCCTAAAAACATTCTTTCTTGTTCTTCTCGCCCTGCTACCATATAGTTTATATCTTTAAATCTAAATGTTTTTGAATATTTATTCCACCCAACTTGAAATGTTCCATCTTCGTATATTTTCTTTATTGGTATTGCTTGTTGCACACTTCTTGGTACTTTGTTGCTTTCCTTTTCTTTTTTTATTTTTAGCATTTCTAATATTTTTTGTAGTTTCACTTTTCATTTCCTCCTTTTCAATTCTCTTATACTCTGGTTTTAAAAGTTCATAATACATATTTTCTGGTTTGAATAATAATACTTTTGGCATTAAAATTTCTGATTTTATAAAGGCTATTATAAATTTTTCTGCTGTCATTCCATTGTATTTAACAAATCCTAATACAGCAAATGGAACAGCACCTAATATACATACCCACGATAGAGTTTCTAACCCCATATAGTTTCTTAACAAGAAATACAATAATACTGCTACTCCACAAGCAAGTAGAGAAAATATAAATTGCCTCATAGATAGTCCAAAAAATATTGATTCTTTATATTCTCTTATCTCTTTGTTTATTTTTATTTCCATTTGCTATCTTGCCCCCTTTATTCTTGCCATTTGTTGTTCTAATGATGCTACTTGTCTATTAAATTCATCATTTACACCTTTAAATATATCTCGCATATATTCGTGTATTTTTGTGCTACTTCTTTTATTTGTTGTAACTCTGTATGAATAATTACCAGTTGCAAAATCATAATCTACTAACCTATTATTTATAAAGCCTTGTGTTGCAAGTGGAATTTTTATTCCATATCGTTTTGCTAAATATAAAAAGCAATTTTGAGTTGTTAGTCCGTTTTCATAGTTATTGTTTTTATAATATTCTAAATCTTGTGATTCCACATTTTTGTTATATCTAATTTGTGTTTTTATCTTTTCAACATCACTTTCAAATTTGTTATTAACTTTCTCAACTTTTGCTTTCTGTTCATCTTCTATTCTTTTTTTATTTGCTTCGCTTTCTTGTCTATTTTTTTGTATTATTGTTTCTCTACATACTTTTGCTTTTTCATAAATTTCTGGATAGTATATTGAAACATACTTTAATTCACACATATTAAAATATCTACCATTTTCAACTTTCTTATAAAAAAAATCTTTTAAATTTATTTTAGATAATTTCTCCATAACATTTCTGCAATAAACTGTACTTTCAACAAGAGTTTGGTCTAAAACTGCATTTATAAAATGTTCAAATTCTATTCCTGCAATATTCATTTTCCAATATTCATTGTTTTTATCTTTTATTAGCATTTCTTGAAATCTCTCATCTCGTTCTGTCTTTAATACTGCAAATTCTTGACCTTGATAATCAACTTTTGAAACAATTTTATTTGCTTTTATTAGTTTATTATCTTCAATAATCCATACTTTCTCTATATTATCTCGTACTACCATAACTACTCCTTTCTATCTTTCTTTATCTTTCTTCTTTTCATTAGTTTCTTTAATATTATCTAATTTCTTTTTTGTTGCTTCATATTCTGCTTCTGTTAAATAACTATACAATTTCAAAAAATTGTCTTTACTTAATTCAACAAAATCCCTCATTTTCTCTTTATCATCAATAAAATCTAAATTTTTTTCATCTTTTTTTATTTTTGAATATAATACTTCTTTTGGTGCAATTTCTTCTAATTGTATCATTCCATATTTACTTTTAGAAATTTTACATATATCATCTAATTCTAAATAGCCTAATAATGCATTTAAACTTTCTAATAAAGCATCTTCATTGCTATAATATGGTCCTCCACCATCTCCACCGTGATAAATAACTTCTTGCAAAACTCTATCAAGATATTTAATTGTCTGTCTTTTATTTATACTACTGTTTTTAATTATTTTTCCTCCTATAATCCCATCATTTCTCTTACAACTCTGTCGCTCATTTTAACTGTTCCAACTAATACAAGCATATTAAACACCAATTCTCCTACATAACTCCATACTTGATTTACTGCTTGTGCATTCGTGTCAACTACTGGTGGAGAACTTGCAAATTGTGAAAAGATTATACAAGCAAGTATTATAATTGCTCCCTCTAAACATACTGCACAAAAACTTTTTATAAAACTTTTTCCTATTTGTTGACTAGGCTCTCCTGCAAATGTTGAGAGTGGTATAGGTGCTAGTGCTGTATAAAGATATATTTTGAAAAATCTACCATAGACAGAAAGTATCATTACAAATGATAAAACTGTTACTAATAGTCCTCCGTATAAGTGTAACTGCCCAAAGTGGTATGCTTTCAAAAAATCCACAACTTTCTATTGCTGTTATCATTTCTTGTGGTAAAACAGATTGTGTTGCTCCTCCTATTCCTGCTGTTGACATTATTGTTTGTACTATTCCTTGTGTTATTTTAAATACTGCTAACATTAGTTCTAATCCATAAGTTACTACAGTTTTTGTTAAGATAAATCTTATAAACAATTTCAAAACTTGCTCTGGCTTTTTTACTTCTGCAAAACTGCCGACAAGTTTTTACTATTCCAAATAAAAAGAACAGTACAAGTAATGCTAAACCTATTGCTTGTATTGCTCCATTTATATTAACAATTACATTCCATATTGTACCGACCTTTAAAAGTTTCTGGTGTTTGTGTTATTAGATTCCATATTTCACTTAATTTTCCATTCCAAGTATCCAAAGCATTTTGTAAATTTCCTACTACCCAGTTATCTGACAATTTTTCTCGCCTCCTATTCTTTGTATAGCAATATTATAGTAGTCTTTGTCTATTTCAAATCCTATATAATTTCTATTAGTTCTAATACAAGCTAGTGCTGTACTACCACTTCCTATACAATTATCTAATACTAAATCTTGTTTATCTGAATATGTCTTTATTAAATATTCTAATAGTTCTATTGGTTTTTCTGTTGGATGCCTACTGTGTGCAGGATGGCTTTTTTGAAATCTTAAAATACTAACAGGGTATTTCTCTATACAACCTTTTCTCAAATCATTTTCTACTTTAAACTCTCCATAATTATTATTAGTAATTTTCTTATTACAATAGTTTTTTCCTTTGCTATGCAGTGGTTTTCCTATTGAAAATTGGGGGTTATATTTAGGTTGATGTTTATAAAATACTGCTATTTGCTCGTGTTGTCTTAAAGGTTGTTTGTTCGCATTTAAAAAACCTGTTGTTAAGATTTTGTCCCATACCAAATCATAATGGAATAACTTTCTATTACTATTTATCAAATCTATATAAAATTTTCCTTGTGCAAATAATAAAATACACCCATTATCTTTTATAATTCTTTCATACTCTTTCCATAATTTATCTAATGGTAATTTTTCGTCTTTTTCATTATTTGTTATTCCGTATGGTAAATCTGCCACTATTAAATCAATAGAATTATCTTCAATTTCTTGCATTCCTTCAAAACAATCTTTATTGTAAATTCTATTTATTTCTAACATTCTTGCCTCCTCATAAAATAATTTAAGGACAAGTATTAAAACTTGTCCCCTTTTATCCACCTGTAATTAAATCTAATATTTCTTTTGCAAATGTTATTATTACTCCTCCGTGCTAAAGTCATAAAACCGATTTGCTCTTTGTGATGGATCGTGGCTCTTTAACGCTAAACCTATTTGCACAATTCCCCAACCTAGAAGTATCATTCCTATTGCTCTAATTATTCCAAATATAAATGTTGATAGATTATTTATAACACTTAATGGGTCATCTGCTCCAAAAACAGTTGTACTTTGTGTTACAAATAATACAATTATTGTTATTCCAATAAAACTTAATTTTTTAATATTTTTTGTTATCAATTTCTTATTGATTATTTTCTTTTTCTCTTTCATTTTCATATTCCTCCATTAAATAATAATTTTCTATATCTTCTTCTGACAAAAGTTCTGTTGTAACTTTTTCTGTCTGTTTTATCTCTTGAATATCTTTTATTTTTTCTGTATTTATTTCATCTGGTTTTAATTGTGATATGCTAACATTTGCCCTTTGTGATGTTCCGTGTTCATATACTTTTGCTTGTCCGTCTGTTGTGCCTTTTACATTTGGGTGTTTTAGAATATCATATTTTCTATCCACTACTGGCTTTTCTCCTCTAATCATTAAAATTGCTTTATCATTATCTAACATTCTAATTTCATCTTGTGTTAATAGTTCTCTACCTGCAAGTTGATAATTAGTTGAATAACTACCACTATGCCCTGTACTTTTTCCGATATGTGTTAGTATCAATTGTTTCTTTTCCGTAGTAATTCTGATATATACTTATAACTTGATTGTTCGTTTCCTCCTAAATATAAAAGCTCATCACAGTTACCAACTATTGATTCCCAACTTTTTTCAAACAAGGCTTTTAATTGTGATAGGTTTTGTATTATTATTGAAACTGATATATTCCTTGAACGCATTGTTGAAAGTATTTTTTCAAAATCATTTGGCAGGGCAACATTGGCAAACTCATCCATTACAAAATGCACAGGTATTGGCAATGCTCCTCCGTGTTCATAGTCTGCTTTATAATAAAGCACTTGAAATATTTGTGTATATAACATACTTACAAGAAAATTAAAATCCGTATTGTTGTCTGGAATAATAGCAAATAATGCCATTTTTTCCTCTCCTAGTTTATCTAATTCAAGTTCATCTGTTTTTGTTATTCCCTCTATTGTGTCAAGATTAAATTTCTCAAGTTTTGAAGCAAGTGTAACAATTATTGATTTTAATGTCTTTCCTGCTCCGACTATGATAATCTTTGTAATATTTAACTGCTATATGATTTGGATTTTTGTGTTCTAATCTTTTAAATAAAATATCAAGAGGACTTTCATAGTCCTCCTCATCTTCTTTTGGTTTTCCTGCTCTCATCATTTCCGAAGCCATTGGAAAGTTTTGCTCATCTTCTGGAGCTTCATATTTCAAATAATAAAATAATGATGATAGAAGCATAGATGCAGAAATGTCCCAGAATGGATCTTGTGCTTGACTACCTTTTGGTGTTGTACTTTTAAAAAGATTTCCTACTAATTTTTGAATATCATTATCATCTTTTATATATACAAATGGATTATAACAATGACTTTTTTCTGTATTAACCAAATCTAAAACTCTTATTTTATAGCCTTTTTCTTTTAACAAATTTCCCGTATCTCTTAAAATCTCGCCGTTTTGGGTCAAGTATTACATAAGAGCAATTACATTGCATTACATTAGGTTTAGCATAAAATCTTGTTTTTCCTGCACCACTACCACCAATTACTAAAACATTCAAATTTCTTCTGTGTTTTCTTGCATTTAAACCTAGCAGAACATTTTGTGTTAGTATTTTGTTCTGGCTCTTTGGTAATTGCATATACTTTTTGTTTATTTGTTTTGCATTGCCCCATATTGCAGAGCCATATTCTTTACCTCTCCTATAATTTCTTCTACTAGACATATAAATTCCTATACCTAGTAAATATACAAATAAAAAAATAAGAACAGTTTTTAAGCTATTCTCACAAAATTCTATTTCAAATGGTGTATTCATTTTTTGAGGTAAAGTATTTATGATTTCCACTAATCCACCATTTATATTTGGTGCTATTAGTAGGGATAACCATATTACTGCAATTCCTCCTAAACAAGCTAAAACAATGTCTGCTGTTTTATCATTATCGTTCACACATTTCCCTTTCTTTTTTGAATTTAAACTTACATTTTTTCTTTGTTGGGGCTTTTATTACTTTTGTTAATATTTCAGTTATATACTCTGGATTTTGCTTTTCTTTTATCATATTATTTCTTTTTTCGTTTATAAGAGTTATAACTGTATTAAATTCGTATTGGTCTAATTCTACTACTCTTTCATTTCCCATTTTATTCTACCTTTCTTGTTCTTTATTTTTTCTTGATTTTGCTTCTTGTTCAAAATAACTGACAATTTTAGAATTTATTGTTGTAAAATTTGTTCTAATATCGTCTAATTCTACTCTTATGTCTTTTCCTTTTTCTTTGCTTGATAAGTCATTTGGTAGATTAGAAAAATCAAATTGTGAGGTTTCTAATCCATATTTTTTACATATCATATAAGAAATACAATAAGTTTTAAATTCTTTCATTTCTCCATTTTCAACCCCTTGCATTTCCATTCTTGCAATTTCTTGTATAACTGTTTTTAACAAATAGTCTGATTTTAAACCTCTACACATATATAGTTTATTTTCGTTCTCTACATACTCTGCACCTTTTTCTCCGTTTGGTAATACATCAACAACTTCCCTTTTTGCCTTACAATCTTTAAATAATGCTAACAATATATCTTTATCTGTATATTCTCTTTCTTCTGGTATAGGTGCATTAGTTTGTGATATATCGTATTCTTCTTTTGGATTATAATATACTTTTCCATTTGCCTTATTTGGCTCTAATATTGTTATTGATTTTGCATCTTGTATAAGTTCATAACCTCTATCAATCCAATCTTGTTTTTCTTTTATTTGCATAGCATTAGGCTCTGTTTCTAATATTAGCATACAATTTCCAACAGAATATTTTTCAAATCTACTTAATATATTCAAATATTGTGTAAATAAATTTCCATCTTTTGATAATTTAAAAGACATATCATCTATCTTTTTGTATGCCTCATTTCTTTTCCTATTTTGTTCTTTCCAATTATTATTTTTATTGTATGGCTTATTATAATTGTTATTTTTACTTTTGTTATTTGTTCCTAATAAATCTTCAACGATTTCATCCATTTTATTTGCTCCTCTCTCTAATTCTATTTCTTTTTCTTCTTTTCTTCCTATTGTTTTGTGTTTCTAAATGTTTAGGCTCTTTAAAGTGTTTTCCTTTGTTCCTTTCATTTTCTTGCTTTAGATGTTTTTGCTCTTGTTTTTCTTTTATTACCGTATTTCCTGTTGCAACTGTTTTTTCTTTTGCAATTTCATTTTCTTCTTTTTCTTTTAATTCATTAGTAATTTGCTCTAGTTCCTTTTTTACTGACTTTTTCCCATTATTATATAAATTATCGTTTTCTAATTTGTTCTTGGTATTTAAGGAACTCTCTAACTGATTGTTTTCTTCCGTTTTTTCATTACTGGGAGAATATTCTTGCATAACTTCTGTTTGTTCTAGTTCCTCTGGCTCTGCTAATAATTCATCAACCATTTTTTCATCTTCGCTTTTTTCTTCTATTGCTTTTGCCTTTTCTTCTTTTTCCTTTTCTATTTCGTGTTGTATTGTAGCTATATCTGTAAAATTAAATCTCTCTGCAATTCTGTCAACTTTTGAAGCATCTTCTTGTCTGACCATAATATCAACAAGTCCGTCAATTTTTTCATTCTTTTTATCTGCTAATACACAATATAGAACTCCATATTTTTTTGCTTCTTGCGAAAACTTTTTCAAATCTTCTGACCTTATTGTAAATATTTTTAGTTCTTTACCAGTTTTTAGCATATTAGTAAGTCTTGTTTTTCCTTTTGTTTGCTTATTATCTTTTGATAATGCAATAAGAAATGTTATAAGATTTTTTGACCCCTCTCCTGCAATTTTTAAAGTAAACCCTACACCATCTAAATAAATTTTTATAAGTTCTTCAGCTGAATCTGATGAGTTCATTGTTTTTCTCCTTTCCTTTTTGATTTTCTTTTTCCTTTTCTTGCATATATTCCATACTTTCCTTTATCTTTTGTTTTCTTTCTTCAATATCTTGGCAATATCCCACCTCCTTTTTTAGTGTAAAAATACTATTTGATAACTGTAGAATTTCATCACACAATTTTTGTCTTTCATCTGCATTAGTAGTTTTTTGTCTTTTTCTTCTTAAAATTGTTCTTGTGTGCATTTGGTCATTCATTTTATCAATAGTTTGTTTTTTATATAAATAAAGTTCCTCCGTAGATTTTATATTATTTCTACAAAGGAACTTAATTTCATTAGATATTGTATCCATTTTCTTGATGTCTTTTCTCATATCTTGTGATATTTTAACTTTATTTCTATTATTAGGAAATTTTTTTAACAAATAACAATAGTATAAATATAGTCTGTATAAACTCCCTCTTTCTTTATTCAAATTGTATTTATTTTTTGAATAATATCTTTTTACTTTTGATCTTGCTTCTGGAAATGGTACTCTTGGAACTTGTGAATTTAATATTCTATCTTCAATATTTGATATAGAATATTCTTCGCCAAAATTTCTTTCAATTCTTATATTTCTTTTATATGGTGGTCTGCATACACTTATTTTATTTGCTCTTATTGTAATTGTATATCCCATATCTTCTAAAATCTTTTCAAAATTTTTATAAGAATATGCTTGTGATATTGCATAATCAATATCTTCTTTTGCATTAGTATAATAATCTGACTTTTGAATATATGAAGTATAATATTTTGTATAATCTATCTTGTGCCTACCACACGGCTTTTCTTCAAGTACACTTAATCCATACTCTTTGCATAGATCGTCTGATGTTTTTCTCATTAGTGCATAATTCTCTCTTGTATTCCTATATTTTCTTCCATCAACAAATGAAACAGAATTTAATAGAAAATGATTATGCAAATGATTAGTATTAAGATGTGTTGAAACTACAATCTCATATTTATCTCCCCAAAGTTCTTCTGCAAGTTTTACTCCAATTTCGTGTGCAACTTTTGCTGTTACCTCTCCCTCTGCAAATGATTGAAATCCGTGATATGCAAGTACACCTTTTGTTTTTCCATATCTTTTTTTAGTATATATCATATCTCGTAGTGTATTATCTTCACTACAATTTATTCCAGTTACATATAATTGTTTCTCTGTTTTAAAATCTGCTTTTGTATATTCAATAGCATTGTGTAAATCTTTATACCAGTTTTTATTTTCTGTTTTCTCTGGATTAGTCGTATATTTTATAACTTTATCAAGTCTATTTTCAACTTTCCACAAACTTGTTGTTGCCACATTTACCACAACCTTTCCCTTATCAATGTTCTATACTCTTGCCATTTTTTAATTTCAGCTTGTAAAATTCTTTCATCATAAGACTTATTCCAATATGAACTTCTTTCCAATTCATTTAATACTCTTATGAAATCATTTAATGGTTTTATTATTGTATCGTAAACAGTTTTATCTGGTCTTTCTTTTATTTCACATCCTAAAGCAGATTCTCTCATAAAATCAGAAACAGTTTTACCTGTTTTATTTGCTTTTGATTTTATTTTTTCTAGCTCTGTTGGATTAACTCTTATTCGTAGCATAAAATCTCTTGTTTCTTCTTTCAATTTTCTGCTCCTTTCTTTATTCTTTTAATGGGGATTGGGGCATTGCCCCATAATTTAACAAATGTAGCCACATTTGTCTTGCTTGTTAGGACAATAAATCTTTATCTACAATAATACAATTTTCACATTTTTCACATACAATTTCATCATATTCTTTAGGTAAATCGTCTTCAATTTCTGTTTCACTTTCTTCGTCAAGTTCTTCATCATCTTCATTGCAATCTTCTATATAACTTTCAACAATATCTTCTTTTATTTGTTTGATTATTTTGCTAATTAGCTTATTCAATTCTTGCTCATTTTTTATAGAAATCTGCTCTGTTTTTTCTTCATTTTCTTTGCTAAAATCATTTGAAATTTCATCTAGTTTTATTTCATAAACTTGATTATTTTTGTCTAAATTTTTGAATAAATATTCTTCATTTGTACTTAATAATTCAATAGCATTTTCCAATGCTTCTTGTTTATTTTTAGCCTTTATTTCTATTTCCTTTTCTGCTACTTTTTTTATTATAAACTTAAAATTTTTCATAACTTTATCTATTCCTTTCTGTTTCTTTTTTTTTATTATTTTCTTGTTGTTTTAGTCCTAAAACTCTGCATAAATATTCATTATAATCTTTACCGAATTTTAGGAGTTTTATCTATAATTTCATACTTGTCTGAAAGAATAGTTTGTAATGCTTTTGTTGCATTTCTTCCTGCTTCATCATTGTCTAAACATAGTACAATCTTTTTAATTTCTGGGTGTTTATCTAAATATTTTTTTATTGCAATTGGTACTTTACTTTCTTCAATTACTTTTGCAGGTTGATAAACTCCTGCAAGAGAAATCATTGTTTTATCTTCCCAATTTTGTCCATATAATTTAAAAAAGGAAGCAAAAGATAATAAATCTATTGCTCCCTCAAATATATAAATTGTATCTGTTTTTATATTAGATTCTAACCTAAAAGAATAATTTTTGCTACTGCCTGTTGCATCATTTTTAAACTTACTATTGTTTGTTGCTCTACACCCTGCATACTTTGCATTTCCAAACTCATCATAACCGACAAATACAACATTATGATAGTTTTTTTCTTCATAAATCAAATGTTTTTCAATACATTTTTGTAATATTTCTTGGTCAATTCCTCTTGATTTTAGATATTGTTTTGCTCTGTTTTCGTTGTTATTTCTCTCTGGTAAAATCAAGTGTCTTTCTATTGCTTTTTCTTGTGTTTGTATAATAATTGGTGTTTTCATATTCATTCTGTCTGCAACAATTTTTGCTGATAAAGGGTATGGTATATTTTGCACTTTTTCCATATAATCTACTGCATTTTTTCCTCCTATACCTACAGAACACCAATTCCAATATCCATTAGAAATCTTTAAACTATCGTGTGTTTTAGTACACCATTGTGTTCTTGTTTCTCTTACAAGTTCTTGTGGCTCACAAGTTGCTAAATATGTTAATAAATCAACTTGTTTTGCTTTTGCAATTATATCTGGATGCACCCATATTCCCTTTTTTGACATAGGCTATCATCTACTTTCTTGCTTTTTTTGTTTATTTTCTTTTTCATACTCTGAAGTAATTACATCTATTGTATCAACTATTGTAGGATATATTGTTTCTCCTAATCTTCCGTCTGCATTTCGCCAATCTTCATAACATTCTGAAAGTAAACCATCTTGTTTAAGCATTGCCTTTATTTCTGTTTCATCTAAATTCATTTCTTTTATTTGTCCTATAATTTCATCTTTTACAGTTAATTCATAAGCACGATCTATAATTTTTTCTGGTGTGCATTTTTTTAATTCTTCAATCAATTCTTTATATTCTGAGTCTAATTTTTCTTCAAGTTCTTGCTTTAAATCTTCAATTTTTTCATCTATTTTTTGTTTATATTTTTCATCTTGTCTGGCTTCAATTCGTGCATCAATTTGCTCTCTTAAAGTTTCATTTTCTATTTCTTTTAACATTGTTTCTTGCACTTTTTCTGCATTATTTCCAAAGAAATATTTGTCCTTATAACTTGAAAAATATACTTTATAATCAAAGTTTTTCATCATTTGGTATAGTTCCATTTCTATTCCACTTGCCCACCATAAATCGTCTGTATTTTCAATTTTACTATAAGTCATACTTGGAATTTCATACTTTTTTATAAATATTTCGCCATTATTTTTTAACATTTCATCTTTTAAATCTTTATAAATTTGCTTAAAAATATCCTCTGTTTTCATACTATTTTTCACTCCTTTTACTAATTACCTTTCTTTGTCTTTTGTTTTATTTTTTTGCAGTTTTTCTTTATCAAATAAGTCTGGATTTTTCGTCATTTTTTCAAGTCTATACAGGTTATTGTCATTATTAAAATATACTGTATCTTTAATTGTTCCATATTTTTGATGCTTTAAAATTTGGTTATAAGTTAGAGTATCTTGTGTTCCTATAAAAACCCTTGTAGAGCCACTATTTCTTGCTAAATTCTTAAAAAATCCATTCAAATTTTCTATATTTTGATTAAACATTCTATTCGGAATATCTAATACCATTCTAATATTACACTTACAATCTGTTAAAATTGCAACGGAATATTCCTTTTCGTTTTGTATTTGTTTTATTAAAGCAACTAATTCCTCTCTATTAGAAATTTTTATATTATATAAAGAATTATCACTTAATTTTTCTTTAACACTTTTTATAGTATTGTTACTTAAAACTTTTTCTTTTGGCATTAAAATTAATCCCTTTGAATTTTCTTCAATAATTGAATATTTGTCTTTATTCCCCAATATAATATGACCCAAAAAACCATCAACATTTGCAACAAAATTGCGTGTTGTTTCCATATCATTTTGAGATGGTTTAGCAGAATCAGATGTGTGATTATGAGCTAAATAATATCCATCTGCTTTCAATCTATTCATTCTATTTTTCATTGTTTCATAAGTCCTAATAGGATTAAATTCAGAATATTTGTCTTTTGAAAAAAGCATTACCGCATCTGGTATTTTGCTAGTAATTGCTTCTTGACCTACTATCATATTATCTTTCATATAAAATATTCTAAATGTTTCATAACGCGAATCTCTAAATATATTACAAGTTTCAATTAAATCTTCTTTTCCTTGTATTTTTACTTTACTTAAATCTATATAACCTTTTTTGCCTACTTCTACATTTTCTAATTTGTTATAAATAATTTTTGCATTTCTGTCCAATATCTTTCTCCTTTCCAATAAAAAAAAAGCCTATAATTCTGGCTCATCTCTATCATAGTCTTTGTCCTTTTTTTCTTCCTGTTCTTCTTGTTCCTCATCATCTAGTATTTCCTTATCTTTTTCGTCTAAATTAAGAGAAATGTTGATTTCATCTAGTTCTTTCGTCAACTGTTTTAGTTCCTCCTCTTTATTAAATGGGGCTTTTACTTCTTCTTTTGCATTATTAAATTGTCTTTCTGTTTCTTGCAATTTTTCTCTTGCACTATCTAACTCTTTTACAATTCCATCAATAGCATTTTCAATTCTTGTAATATTTCCTCTTGCATCATCTCCTAAATCAATTGTATAGGTTTCTTTACCTTGCAAATGAAGAATAAATTTTTTGCTCCATCCATCTATTCCTAACAACATTTTAAGTCCTCTATGTTCTCCTATTAGTTCTAGTGTTGGGTTTTCTTTTTTCTTACAAATCTCTAATATTTCTTTACCTGCACTTTCTTTTGTATTATATGTTTTGTCATTCATAATCATAGTAGAAAATTTTTCTTCATTATCTATATGAGTATTTTCTTCTACAAGTTTTATATCACTTTCTATATTTGCAATTTTATCTTGTAACCTTTTTATTTCTACTGGATAATGCTTTACTATCATATCTTCAAGTGTATAAATTTGATTCAAGTGATTTTGCTTTAATAATTTTAATTTTGCAACTTTATTGTCTAACTCTGTTTTTCTAATTATTAACGGATTTCCTGCAGCTAAAGCTTTTATTTCTGCATACGAAAGTGCCTTATCGTCTATATCATCTGCAGAACGAACTATTGCTTTTGATGTCATTATTTGACTAATAAATTCTTGTTTTCTCTGTAACATCTGGTACATATAAGCATCAAATGTTTCCTCTGTTACATAGTTAAATATATCTATTTCGTCATTTTCATTTCCTTGTCTTACTCCTCTACCATCTTGTTGTTGTAAGTCAGATGGTCTATATGGTACATCTAAATGGTGTATTGCTTTTATTTTGTTTTGCACATTTGTACCTGCACCCATTTTTGCAGTTGACCCCATTAAAACTCTTATTTCTCCTGTTCTTACTTTTGCAAATAATTCTTTCTTTTTTGTTTCTGTATCTGCAGTATGAATAAAAACTATTTCATTTTCTGGTATTCCTTTTGCTATCAGTTTTCTTTTTAAATCTGTATAAACATCTGTGAATTGCCATTCTTTTAGTTTCCACACTCCATTTACATTTTCCATTTCAAAAGGATTTTCTTCACTACCTAATGGCTTTGGAGTAGATAAATCACAAAACACTAATTGAGTTGATTTCTTATCTTTGGTCTTTTCCCATATTTCATATACATTATTAGCACAAGCATTTACTTTGCTTCCCTCAAAATCTGGTAACATAGGATTAAGCATTCTTTGGTCAAGTGCTAATTTTCGACCTTCATTTGTAATCTTAAGCATATTATCTTCTTTAGGATTGACTTGCTTTTTTCTTATTCTTTCTGCTCTTTCTCCTAAACCTTTTACCATTGCTTTTTGTATATCACTTGGTTTTACAACTATTGTTTTACGATTTGCCTTTGGAACTGGCAATTTCAATGTTTCAGCAGTTTGTATATCTGCAATTTCCTTAAACATTGCCATTAATTCTGGTAGATTATAAAATTTTGCAAACCTTGTTTTGCTCCTATATCCGACTTCCGTGCGACATCAAGTTCCATTGCTGTTACTGTTTCTCCAAAAGTAGATGCCCAACTATCAAACTGTAATAAATTTGATTTTGCAAGAGTATTGTACTGTAAATACCTTTGCATAGTGTACATTTCTACCATTGAATTTGATATTGGTGTTCCTGTTGCAAATACAATTCCCCTGCCCCCAGTAAGTTCATCTAAATATTGACATTTCATAAATAAGTCAGAACTTTTTTGTGCTTCTGTTTGTGCTATTCCTCCAACATTTCTCATTTTAGTAAATAAAAATAAATTTTTAAAATAATGTGCTTCATCAATAAATATTCTATCGCACCCTAATTGTTCAAAAGTTACAATATTGTCTTTTCTGCTTTGGTCATTAAGTCTTTTTAGTTTTTCTTCTAGCTTTGTTTTACTCTTTTCTAATTGCTTTATAGAATAATACTCTCCGTTCATTATTTCTTAAATCATCAATACCTTTTAATAGGTCATTTATTTGCCTTTTCAATGCTTTTTCTTGTCTTTCCTTTGACATTGGGATTTTTTCAAATTGTGAGTGTCCTATAATTATTGCATCATATTCTCCTGTTGCAATTTTACTGCAAAATTTCTTACGATTATTTGTTGCAAAATCTTTTTTAGTTGCTACAAGAACATTTGCTGATGGATATAGTTGTAAAAATTCACTCGCAAATTGTTCAATAATGTGGTTTGGTACAACAAATAAAGACTTGCTACATAATCCAAGTCTTTTACTTTCCATTGCAGAAGCTACCATTTCAAATGTTTTTCCTGCTCCAACTTCGTGTGCTAACAATGTATTTCCACCATATAAAATGTGTGCGATTGCATCAATTTGATGTTTTCTTAAACTTATTTCTGGATTTATTCCACCAAATTGAATATATTGTCCGTCATACTCACGAGGTTTTATACTATTAAATTGTTCATTATAAATTTTTACTAATCTTTCTCTACGAGCTTGATCTTTCCATATCCACTCTACAAATTCTTCTTTTATCCTATCTTGTTTTGCCTGTGCTATTGCTGTTTCCTTTGCATTTAAAACTTTTTGTTCATTGCCGTGTTCATCTATAACTGTATCGTTAATCCTTATGTCTTTCAAATTTAATGTTGTTTCAATTATTTTATATGCGTTTGCTCTTGCCGTTCCATAAGTGCTATATGCTAAAACATTACCTTTATCTTCACTCTTTCCACTTATATTCCATTCAGAAGTATATTCAGAATAATGCACACTAATATTGCTTCTATTAGAGGATTGAGGTTTTAATAATTCAAACATAAATTGTTCTACCACATCTATTGGTATCCAAGTTGCTCCTAATCTTACACTTATTTCACTAGCTGACAAATCTTTTGGCTGTGCTTGTTCAAGTGCTTTTACATTTATTTCATATTGGCTATCATTTTTTGCAAATTCCTGTGCAATTTTTAATTTTTCTCTTACATTTCCGCTCAAATATTCATCTGTAGTAACATAGTTTTCTTGCATAGGTTCTTTATATATACTTCCCTCAAGGTCTTTTACAAGTTCTTGCTCTGTTTTTCCTGTAAGATTGCACATATATTCTATATCAACTTTTGCTTTTTCTGATATAGAAACAATTAAGGCATCTACACTATTGTTTACTTCTGATACTGCCTTGTGAGGTTTTATTGTTCTTTTAGTAAACATATCTGCTTTTCTTACAAATTGTTTATTCTCGTTAATAATTTCAAGTGAGCATAATAAATAATAACTACTATCTTCATTAAATGCTTTTTCATTTGCCCTACTATTTATTATTCCATAAGTTTTTGTAAAACTATCATATAGGCTATTTAATTTTAATTGCTCTTGTTTTATCTCATCTTCGGAAGCATTATCTGTTTGTAATTCTATTAGGTTTCTTACACAATCTCTAATGGCTATCATACCTTTTATTCTGCTTATTGTAGTCAATGGTAGTTCTTGTAAATACATTCTGCTATTTTCTCTATAATATATTTGATTATCTACTATGGTATAGGAGAAATTTCTTACACCTGCATCTGCAGGAATACTCGTTTCCTCCTCATCTTCTATATCTAGTTGATAATCTTCTATTTCAGAGTTTATATTTATTATTGCTTGACTTAACAAGTTCTCTAATGGAATTTCATAAGGGCTACAAGTGTCAATAGGTCTTCCATATTGACCTTTATCTCTTTTCATTTCTCCTAATATCATTTCTGGATGTTCTACAAAGTATTTATTCATTCTAAATCCATCTTCATTTTCTGCAATTTCTACCCAATCATCTTCAATATCAACAATCTTATCTCTTTTCTTTAAGAATATAATATCAGATGTTACTTCTGTTCCTGCATTTTTCTTAAATGTATTGTTTGGTAATCTAATTGCACCTATAAGTTCTGCTCTTTGTGAAATATATCGCCTTACATCTTCATTTTCTTTATCCATTGTTCCTTTACTTGTAATAAAAGCTATAACGCCATTTGGTCTTACTTTATCAAGAGTCTTTGCAAAAAAGTAATCGTGCAAAAGGAATTTATGCTTGTCATATCTTTTGTCAAAAGGTTTGTCCTCTCCAAAAGGTACATTTCCAACTGCTACATCAAAAAATGAGTCTGGCAATTCAACATCTTGAAATGCTTTTACTGCTATTGTATTTTTCTGATATAATTGTCTAGCAATTCTCCCAGATATTCCATCAATCTCAATTCCATATAATTTACATTGTTTCAAGCTATCTGGTAACATTCCCATAAAGTTGCCAACTCCGACAACTTGGCTCTAAAATATTTCCTTGTTTTAATCCCATTTTTTCAAGTGCTTCATATATTGCATTTATAACTATTGGTGGAGTATAGAAAGATGTTAATGTAGATGCTCTCGCTTTCTCATATTCTTTTTCAGTTAGTAATGAAAGAAGTTCTTTATATTCTTCTGACCAATTGTCTTTAGTTTTATTAAAAGCATCTGCAAGTCCTCCCCAACCAACATACTGTGCTAGTATTTCTTGTTCTTCTGTTGTGGCATATCTGTTTTCATCTTCACACTTTTTTAATATCTTTATTGCTTCTATATTTCTTTTATATTTTTCTTTTTGAGTTCCCTCTCCCAAACCATTATCAGTAATTTTATAGTTATTTCTATCTTTTAATGGGATTTCTGGGTGTAAATCAAAATACTCTATTTTATTTCTTCGTTTTCTTTTTATATGTGGCATTAGTTTCTTTTCAGTTTGTTCTAATTTTTCTGGAGCATTTTCTTCTACCTTGTCATCTTCTTGTACCCCTTTATTTCTTTCTTCTTGATAATTTTCAACTAATGCTTGTGCTAGATGTTTGAAATAATCAACAACATCTGCATTATGAAAATCTATTTTTACTATCATTTTTCTTATTTCTTCTTGTTCTTCTTTTGATGTTGCTTTTATATTTTCTATAACATTTCCTAACTCAAAATAATGAATTTCGCCATTTGATTCAATAGAAAAAATCTCATCAAGGTCAATTCCTTTTTCTTCAATAAAAGTATCTAACCATTCATCAAATGAACTGTCTTCTTTATTTTCTTCTATATCTTCTATTAGTGTATTTTCAATTATATCTTGTACTTTTCTTCTAGTTCTTACTTTGTCATTACCTGGATTTTCTTTTACCTTTCTATCAAATTCATTTCTATCCATTTCTTCAACAAGTATTGGAAAACTCATATCTCTCAATGCTACTCTATTAGTATCTATTGAACTAATTGAAAACTGTCTTGTACCTATATAAACTACATCTCCTACCTCATATTCATAATAAGGCAATCGTTTTTCTAATTCTGCAAGCAATTCTCTTGCTTCTACTGCTAATTCGCTATCATAATCTTCATCTTCATAACTTGCTTTTAAAAAATCTATATAATCTCTGATATTCAATTCATCATTTATATCTGCTCTTATTAGCTCTATATTATCTTCATCTGTATTTTCTGGTGGTACATTGTCCATATAAGCATACAAATCATAATCTTTTATAAATGAGTGCAATCTTTCAGCAAGTTTATATTCTTCGTCTTTTATTTGATTTTCTAATTCTGTACTTATTTTTGGTCTATCGTTTGCATCTACCCAATCGTAATACTCATCTTTTTCTATATCTGTCAAGTACCTTTCTGCACTTATAAGTTCTCTTATTCTTTTTTCAACTTGTATCCAAGTCAATCTCAACTTTGGTGCATTTTCTTTATGTGCAAAAGATAATACTATTCCTTTTGAACTATATTCTTCACATACTCCATTACCATCTGCACTTCTGCCACCTGTTCCATACTCATTTTTCAAAAAATCGGCATTTTCTTGGCTTGATAAACTTTTTGTAAATTGTTCATATATTCTAAACTTGCCCTCTGCAAAACCACTTCCCTCTTGTAAAACACTATCAATCATTTCTTGTGTAAAAGAAAAAACAGAAGTATTTTCTGCCTCTGCTATATTTTGTTTTTGTTCATTTTCAGTTAGTAAATTAAAATTATTTTCCAACTCTTTCACAGATAATATTGAAATAAAATTTTCTGTAATATCATTCCAATTTTTAAAACATTCTTCTGTTCTATTAAGATAATTACCTTTCCATAAATACAATCCATTTTGGTAACACTTATATCCAGTTCTTACATTATCTATTTCATATTCAGTATAAGCATTTCCCAATATCTTTATAATATATTCTTCAAGTTTTTCTCTATTATCTATATTTTTTTTAAAAAACTGTTCTACTTTTTCAAAATCTTTGATAATATTTGGTGCATTTTCTATAATTTTATTAACTGTTTCATCATCCTTAAATTCTTTTATATTAGAATTGTTGTTAATATCATAATAACCTAAATATAGATTAGTTCTCTCGTTACTTGTTCTTCTGCTATTAGTTTGTAGTTGTTCATTGCTTTTACCCAAGTCATTTGGTCTTTCGCTTTCAATTCTTCTGTTATCCCATCTTGTTTCGCCATTTTCTCTATTATCTGTGTTACCATTTTCGTTGCCATTTCTTGTATTTCTGTTAGATGTTTCGCTAATTGTTCGTTCATTAGTAGTATCGTATATTCGCCTTTCTTGTTCTTCTTTAGATAGTGTAACCTCATTGTTGCGAATTTCCCTGTTGGTAATTTTTCTTGTTTCATTGTTAGGTTGGGCATATTGTAGTCCCCTACTTTCGTGTATTCTAGTTCTATCATCTTCAATTCCTCCTTTGATTTTTTCTTTACTATTAGAATACTCCTCTTTTTCATTATTAACAAATGTGCGATTTTGATTTTTTTCATTTTTTTGCAAATTTATTACTGTCTTTGCAATTTCTCTTAACCCAATTTCTGCTATATCACTTATCGCAGTTCCAAGTAAAACAGTTAAATTGCTATTATCAAATTTTTTAATATAAGAAAATTCACTTTTTGCAATATATTTTTCTGGATCAATACCACATCTATTAAGCATCATATAAGCTACACTACCAAATGTTGTTTGATATACTAATGATTGTATTTCAGAATCAGATAAACTTTCTAACATAGTTCCAGTTTTATATTTTAATATTGATGACATATAGTCTTGTATATTATCCATTACCATATTATTTGCTGTTGTAATAATTGCATCTACAAAACTACTATTTTCACTTATATCTCCAAATTTTGCTTCTAAAGAGTCTATAATTTCACTCTCGTATTCTTGTTTTATGCTCCATAACTTATATGGTGTATTTTTATAATTATGAGTATCTGCTACATCAAAAACTAATCTAAATGGATATTTACTATTTTCATTTTTTGAGAATACAAATATATAATCTGCATCTTTATTAACCCATCTATGAACTTTCTCATTCCATTCTTCCATTTCTGCACAAGCAGTTGCATTTGGTCTTTGTGCAAAAATTAAAATTTGGTCATTAAAACTATACTTAAAGTTCCAAGAAGCAGTTTTTAAAAATGATAACCAGTTATCTTCACTTTTTGTTATATCATTTATTGTATCTTTATAAAGTTCTCGTGTTTCAACAATTTTTCCCATTTTGCACCTCCTTGTTATTAAGTTTCAAATAGAATTTTAAACCAACTTTTATCTTGTATCATTTCTTGTATTTTCCATATTATTTCTACATCTTTCATAGTTATTTTGTCTTGTTCTTTCAGTTTGTTAAGGTCTAATACTTTGATATTTAAGATTGCTTTTTCTCCTACAATGTTTATTTTTTCTAATTTCTTTATTTCTTTTTTCATTTGATTTATGCTATAAGTTGCCATTTTTACACCTACTTTCTTTAATTAAAGGTGGCCTTATAAAAGCCACCTTTACAATTTATCTATTTATTTTTTCTTTTCTTTAAAATTTCAACTACTGCTAAAATTGTTAATAAACTAATAGATGTTCCAAGTAAGCTAACCCATAGTATTGTATTTCTTTCATCTCCGTGTTTTTGGTGTTTCTATTTTTTGATTTTCAAATTCAAAACTATATACTTCATTATCTTTTTGAATTTCTACATTATCAACAAAAACCCCTTTGTCATTTATTTCTACTTTTGCAATTCTATTTGATAGTTCATAACCATTTGGAGATTTTAGTTCTTTTATATAAAATGTTCCATATCTTAAATCTTCAAAAGTAACAAAACCATCTTCCTTATTAGACTTTAATTCTTTTATCAATTTTGTACATTCTTCATCTTCATAAATTCCAAAAGTAAATTTTTCTTTTATTATTTCTTTTGTTTGGCTATCTATTTTTACAACTTTAATATCTGTTAAAATAGGCATATCTTTCATTTCAATTTTTTGTGTTTCTTTATCTTCTGTAACTGTGAAAGATATTTCTTCTGTAATTTCATATCCATAAGGAGCTGTCTTTTCAATTAGTTTATAATTTTTATTTTCTTCTAGTCCTGTAACTTTATGTGGCTCTTTTGTAGATGTCCACTCATCAATTACATTGCCATCTTCATCAACTACTTGTAATTCTGCTCCCTCTATTTCTTCGCCTGTAACTAGATCTGTTTTAATTATTTCAACAACTTTGTCTATCATTATAATTTCTTGTGTTTCTTTATCTGTTGTTACTATAAATTCAATATCAGTTGCCTTTACATATCCATCAACTACTTTTTCTTCGTGTAGGATATAGCTTTGTCCCTCAATTAAACCACTAACTTTGTGAGCTTCTGTTGTTGTTTCCCACTTATCCACTATATTCTTTGTTTTTGTACTTGTTATAGTTAATGTTGCACCCTCTATTGCATTTCCGTCTATATCTGTTTTTAGCACTTCTACAACCTTATCTACCATTGTTACTTTTTGAGTTTCTTTATCTAATGTTACTGTAAATTCTATTTCAGTTGAAATTACAAAACCATCTGGAGCATAATCTTCATATAGAGTATAGCTTTCTCCCTCTACTAAACCATTTATTCTATGTGGCTCTTTTGTAGATGTCCAACTATCAACTACTTTTCCGTCTTTATCTACAACCTTTAGTTCTGCTCCCTCTATTTCTTTTCCTCCAAAATCTTCTTTTGTCATTTCTACGATTTTGTCTATCATTGTAACTTTTTGAATATCTGCCGTGTTGTTAACTGTAAATTTAATTTCAGTTGCTTTTACATATCCATTTGGTGCTATTTCTTCTTTTAATGTGTAAGTCTCTCCTACTTTTAGCCCCT
Source organism: uncultured Clostridium sp. (assembly GCA_947568535.1). Classification (GTDB taxonomy): domain Bacteria; phylum Bacillota; class Clostridia; order TANB77; family CAG-508; genus CAG-269. The sequence goes on from CANOPF010000007.1 coordinate 28,408, forward strand.
CTATTTTGTGTGTTTTTTCAGTAGATGTCCAACTATCAATTACTTCGTTGTTTTCATCTATAACTGATAATTTTGCACCAATTAACTCTTTTTCCCCAGTTATATCTGTTTTACTAATTTCTATACAAGTAGTTTCATTTTCAATATTCAAATTTACTGTATATACTTTTGTTTTTGTATCTTTTTGTTCAAATACAACTTCGTGTTCTGTTTGGTCTAATACTGCTCCATCTATTGTTGTTAATTCTTTCAAGTAGTATTTTCCCATAGGCAAATTTTCTACTGTCAATGTGCCATCTGCTTTTAAGTTGTATGTTCCTACTCTTTTATCTTTTTCGTATATAACACTTCCATCTGCATAGTCAATTACATTTTCTTTTGCTACTAATTCAAAAGATATTTGTGTAAAATCAATATCTTTTATCATAGTTTTATCTACATCTTCTCTTAAATTAACTTTTTTATTTAATTTCAAAGTTCCTGTTGGTTGCTCATTTTTAGCTGTAACTGTAATCCAAGCATCCCAATCTTTATCATAGTTTAGTGTAGAGTTTCTATTATCTACTTTAAAAATTAGTTCTTCATCTAATTGTAAAAAGCCTGTTGGATTTTTTATTTCAGTTAGTTTATATTTTCCTGCTTCTAATTTATTTTCAGTTCTTGCAATTCCCTCATTATTTGTAGTCCAAGATTTGAAATATTGATTTCCAACTTTACATTCTACTTGTTCCCATTTGTTTGTTTCTTCGTTTAATCTATATAATTCAAATGTTGCATTTGAATAAGTTACAAATTTTCCAGTTTTCTTATCTTGTTTTTGTAATTTGATATATGACTCAAAAGGTAAATCATTTTCTACAAGTTCTTTTACTGGTGTTTTGCTATCTCTATCAATAGTTACATAAAATTGTTCTACTGTTTCTATCTCTGGAGATGGTGTATAAGTTTCATTTACTGTATATTCCCCATAAGCAAGTAGTCCAGAAATTCCGTGTCCATCACTTCCAGTTCTAAAAATAGAATATTCATCACTTGCAAATTCACTTAAATGTTTTTTTGCTTCGTCAAAACTTCCATAAAAATCTACATATTTTGAAAGTATTGCTGTAAATTCTGCATTTGCTACTACTTCTGCCGTTGTATTATCGTTTGTTGTTACTTTTATAACTTCAAAAGGAGCTTTTTGTACTGTATTCTTAACTGTTCCTGCAATTTCTATTGTTTTTGTATTCATATCTCTATATGAAAATGTATAATCATATATATTTGTATCTTTCATATATCCAGTTGGTACTGTTGTTTCTTTTGCATAGTATTTTCCCATTGGTAATCCTTTTATCATATTTCCACTAACACTTATTTCAGCAGGTGTAGAATTATTTGTTATTTTTATACTTGCTATTCCATATTCATTGAAAGTAAATGTTGCAATTTGTTCATCTTTTGAAAAATAAGTTACTGTTCCTGCCACATTAGTTATTTTTTCTTTTGCATATAAAGTATATACTGTTCCTTTTAATGTTGCATCTCCGTGATGGCTCTTTTTATCTACTCTATTTTTATTTCCTGTATCTCTATCTGTTTTCTCAATAGTAAGATTTCCTGTTGGCTCATCATTTTCTACTGTAACACTTTCATAAATAACATTTGTATTTTGGTCTTTATATTTTAAAGTAACTGTCTTTTTTTCGGTATTTAATAAATAACCTGTTGGAACTTCTATTTCTTCAACAATATATTTTCCAAGTGGTAGTTCATCTTTATTTGCAATTCCTGTTCTATCTGTCGTAATTATTGCTACTGTTTCTCCTCTTGTATAATATTTTACTGTTTTTGCTACATTGTATATATCTTCATTTGCCTTTATTGTGAATTTTGCACCTTGTACTTTATCTCCATTTGAATTTGTTTTTTCTACTGTTATACTTCCAGTTGGCTCATTATTTACTATTGCTTGTTTTGTTGTTTGATTTGGTGTTATTGTTACTGTATAGGTTTCTGTATTTAATAAATAACCATTTGGACTAGATTTTTCTGTTATTGTATAATTTCCTTTTTTTAGTCTTTCTAGTGTTATTTTTCCACCTTTTACTTGCACATCTTGATTAAATCCATTTTCTCCTGTTACTGTAAAGATTGCACCATCAACTAAATCTCTATTTGTGTTTAGTTTGCTTAATTCTAATCTTCCATATTGGTCTATCTTTAAATCTAGTAGCATTGTTACTGGGTCATTATAGTTGAGTGTATATAATTGGTTTTGTACACCCTCTTTAAAAACAAAATAAACTGTACTGTCTTGATCTGCTGTTTCTTCCTTGATAATTCCCCAACTTTTCATTGTACTTTCTGATATTTTATAAGTTTCTTTTGTGCAACTCTCATCAACTGTAATACTTAATGTGTTTTGTCCTTTAGTATGTTGTATTCTTATTCCATCAACTGTTTTATCAAAATTCACATAGTCTTTTAATACATTGTTTGAATCTGTTATTGTTTTTGTTTCTCCAACTTCTAGTGTTATTGTATCATTTACAAAGCTAGGTTGTTTTTTCATATTTGCTATTTTTTCATTTATCGTTGCTTTAAATGAATTATATTGACTTTGTATGCTTGAAGCTTTAAATGTAGCATTACTTTGTCCTAACACTTCCCATATCATTTGTTGTGTGAATACATAGTCCATTTTTCTTGATTTCATACCCTCTGCCATTATTCCACCATCTACAACATAATCTCCATATTTTTCGTACCATCCAAAATAAGCAACTTTACAAGCTTCTTTCATTTTTGCTTCTGTTGGAACAGTATGTGTTGCTGTGTGTATTTCTCCAGTTACACAATCTACTCCGTGTTCACAACAGAATACTGTAAGTCTTTCTCCTGTTGTATAATTTACTAATCTTCTTATAAGCATTCCATTAGGTGATTCTGTATCTGTTGTAAAAACTTCTGATCCCCATTGTCCAGCTACCCATTTTCCTGTTCCAGAACTTGAAACTGCAAAAATAGGCTGTGCTGTACTAAATACCGTCATTGCTATAAATATAATTGCTAATATTTTTTTTAACTTATTTATTTGTCTTGTTTTTAACATTAAAATTTCCTCCTTTTAACAAAAAAAGAACAAGCCATTAACTTGTTCCAATTTATTATTTTATTTCCTTAATTCTTTTATCTATAATAAAAGTTTAGTGTCCATTTTTGACATTGTGGACAAGTCCATACCTCATAACCAGATGGACATTTCTTTAAATATTCTTCTTTAGTTATTTCATCATTTTCCCATTGTTTACCCCATTTTTCTATTTCTGCATTGTAATAATTATCTGCTTCTGTCTTTGTATTAAACCATTTACCAGTATTTCCACTTTTCATTTTATGATTATTTCCTACACATTCAGTTTTCTCTGCTACTTTTACTTCCTTTTCTGTGTAACTACTATTCTGTTGTGTATTTACTGTTGTTTTGTCTTTGTTGGTACTTGTATTATTTGCTTTTGATGTAATAGTTGTTGTTACTTGTTCTTTTTTCTCTGCTTTATTAGTTGTTGTTTGTTGTTTTACTGTATTTTTAGTTGTCTGATTTTGTGTTTCTTGTACTTTTGGAATTTCTATCTTTTCTTGTTCTAAATCTTCAACTTGATTTTGCGTTTCTGTATTTTCATATTCTTCAATTATTTTTTCAGTTGTTTTATTTTCTTCTTGAATTTGCTCAACAATATTCTGTTTCTCTACTACATTTTCAAAAACTGTTACCTTTTCTCCGTTTTCATCTACTACTCCATAATAACTAAAACTTGAAATCAATAAAATTATAATAACTATTAACTTTCTCATAAGCATTGTCCTCCTTTTTTGATTTTATTTTACAATGCCCTAGAGATTTCTTCAAATGTGAGATTTATAATTTTATATATATTTAATAATTTTTATATATTCTTTTTCAGTTAGTATAGCTAGTATTAGGGGGTGGATTGTAAGGAGGGGGAAAATTAAAAAAGTAGCTACAAATAGATTATACTTGTTGCTACATTACCTCTCATACTCATACTTTTTCTGTTTTTGCTTTTCAAGTTCTGCTACTTTCTTTACACAATGCACAATATAGTCTTGTTTTTCTTCTTGTGATTTATATTCATCTGGAATATATTTATCAACTTTATCTTCTGGTATTTTAAACTTTGGTATTTGATTTGGTTTTTCTTCATCCAATATATTATCAATTTCTTCCATTGTTAATTTTCCACTTTCACTCAACTTTCGCATTTTTATTGCTTGTGGGTGTGATGGAAATGCGTCTGTATATTCTATTGCATCAAATACTTCTTGTTGTTCTTCCTTTTTTAGATATGAAAGTTCAACAGCAGGTCTTAATTTCATTTTTCCCTCATCAACAATTTTTAATAACTCTGGTATTAGTTCAGTAAGTCTAACAAATCTTTGTATATTACTAGAACTTTCTCCCATTTCTTCTGCAATTATTTCTCTTGTAGTTTTACCTTGTAACTTCTGTTCCGTTGGGGCAGAAGTTAAATCATTTCTTTGTCCTTGTTTTTTCATTGCTTCTAATTTCATTTTAAAAGCAAATGCTTTTTCACTTGGTAATATTTGTTCTCTTTGATTGTTACTATCTACCATTGCTATTGTTGCTTCTTCATCTGTCATATCTCTTACTATTGCCTTTATTTCTGTTATTCCTGCTATTTGACAAGCTCTTTTTCTTCTGTGTCCAGAAATCATTTCGTAGCCACCATCTTTTTTTGGTCTTACTAATATTGGGTGTATAACTCCATATTCTTTTATTGTCTGTACCATTGAAAACATTTCGTCATCTTCTCTAACTTTGTATGGGTGATTAGGAAAATTTGTAATTTCACTTATTGGAATTACTTTTACATATTCTCTGTTTTTATTATCTCTTTCTTCTTGAGATAAAAACATATCATCTAATGTTACCTTTGGCAACTTCATTCTTTCCTCTTTCATTATCTGCTAACACCTCCTTTGCAAAATTAGTATAGGCTTGGGCTACCTTACTGTTCTTGTCATAAGCAAATATGCTTTTTCCTTTTGAGGTGGATTCTGCTGTTTTTATTGCACAAGGTATTTTAGTATCATATAACTTTACAATGTTTCCATATTGTTCTTGTATCTCTTGCTTTATTGTACTCGGCAATTTCGTTCTGTTATCTACTAATGTTAAAAGTATTCCACCAACTTTTAAATCTTGGTTTAGGTGTTTCTTTACTTTTGAAACTATATTGATTAAATTGCCCATACCTCTTGCCGACAGATATTGACTTTGAACTGGAATAATTACTTCATCTGCTGTTGCTAATGCGTTCATTGTTACCATATTAAGTGATGGCATACAATCAATTATAATGTAATCGTATATACTCTTTAGTTCACTCAAACAACTTTTTATTGCATATTCTCTACTGATAGCATTTGATAAATTTTCTCCTGTTACTGATAGATTAAGATTAGATGGAATTAAATCTACACCCTCTCCATTATGCAAAATTGCTTTTTCTGGTCTTATTTCTTCATCATCTATATACCTGTCAATTAAAGTAGAAAGAGTTTCTTCAACCTCGTTTTCATCAAACCCCATATATGTGGTTAGATTTGCTTGTGGATCTGCATCAACTACTAATACCTTTTTATTGTTATTTACTAATGCTACTCCTAGACTAAAAGCTGTTGTTGTTTTTCCTACTCCACCTTTTTGATTAGCTATTGCTATTGTCTTGCATTTTGCCATTTTCTTTGCCTCCTTTCTTTTAAATTTAGCCTTTAATCAATTTTTCAGTTAAAGGCTATGTAGTTTTTCATTAAATGAAAAAAAAGGCAAATTGACCTAAAATAATCAACTTGCCTTATATGTTTTCTTATAATTAAAGTATTCTGCTATCTTTATTCCTTGATTTTTTATATTTTTTGTCTATTTCATCTATTTGCTTATCTATTTGTTTTCTAAATTCTTCTGTTCCATATAAATATATTTGGTCAATCACTCCTTGCTTAACAATTAAATTTGCTCTTAATATTGAATCATTAAATTTATCTAAAAGATTTTTTATTTGTTCTACATTTACTATATTAGGAAATACTATTCTATCATTTTCTATTTTCCATTGTTCTTCTCTAATCAAATATCCTAAAAAACCTTTCTGTCCATCTTCATCATACTCGTGCAATTTTTCATAATTAAATAATCGCTTCACATCAAATTTTAATTCTTTCTTTTCTTCCATATTAGTTCCTCCTTTTCTTTTAGGTAGTATATTATTGTTTTATATTTTCTACAAATATGTGAATATTCTATCTTGCATCTTTATTTTTAGTATGCTTTTTTTCAAATTCTTTTCGTATTCTAGTATGAATTTTCATTGCACTTTCATCATCAAATTCCTTTTCTATTGATATTTTTCCTTTTTCTAAAAAATCTTTTGATAGAATAAACTCTCCTGTGTCTAAAAATTCATATCTTCCATCTTTATCTTTTCCTGCATACATTGCTGTTACTGGTATATTTTCACTTGCTGAAATAGGAATATTTACTGTTAAAAATGTTCCTACTTCTAATGTTTCTAAATAGTTAATTGCTTCATCTTCTTTCATAAACTACTCCTTTCTTTATTCCTTACATATTTCATTTTAGATAGACAAATTTTTTGAGCAAGAAAAAAGAACTGATATTCTAATCAGTTCAAATTTAATCAATTTTATACAAAATGTGTAATAACTCAATTTCATCAAATGCTTATTTTTCAATGGTTTGAATAGAGTTGTCTATAAATCCCACTATCCCAATTAAGTCTTACTTTAGGAAAAGTTTTTTCATCATTACTCATATTATCACTTCCTTTTTGTTTATAAAATAAATTTTATAATGTTTTATTTTTACTGTTTCTAGATAATAGTTCACTCAATGCCTTAAATTTTAAACTATCATCTATTTGTTCTGTAATATATTCTCCATCTTCCCAATATGTTTTTAAACCATATGGTTTTATATCGTGAGCCACTGGATTACTTGTTAGTAATCTATATTCATCATCTATAATTTCTAGTGCACAACAATTTGAAATTGATAATCCAATTTCAAAACTTGTTTTTAATAAATCCTTTACATTCTCAGCTCTCCCGGGCTCATCACAGTGTGGAACAAACAGTCCATTTATTAAGCCTAAACAATCTACACCTATTAATGGTTGATCTTTACCATATTTTATTTGTAATGAATCACTTGAACATTCTTTGAACCAACAGTTAGCTCCAGCAGATACTCCACACATAACCTTTCCATTTTTCCAAGCATTTATTAAAACCCAATCAAACCCTGTTTCATTCCATAATTTAATCATATCCAAAGTACTTCCTCCGCCTTCATATATGATATCTGACCATTCAATCAATTTATCAACTTTTTCTTTATCTAAAATATCTTTACTTTTTAAGTGTTTACATTCACACCCATATTTTGTTTCATAAATATTTTTCATTGTTGCAAAATACTTATCTTGTCCTTCTTCTGTATCTTGTGTATGAGCAATAAATAAAAAATTAGGCTTTTCTTTTCCTGTTATTCTTATAATTTCTTTATCCATTGGACCAGTTTCATAAGGGTCATGTGTACCATCATCTTTTATTCTTCCATTAAATCCTCCACCTATAGCCACTATCTTTTTACTCATACTTCTCACTCCTCATTTTCTTTTAACTGTTTCATCATTAAATCAAAATCACTTTGAAGCATTTTCATTTCTCTTTCACGATAAATATTAAATTCTTCCTCTGCTTTTTTTATTGCTTCTTCGTGAGATATTTTTCCATTACCTTCAAGTATTTTTCTTCTATTTAATAATATTTGATTATCTAATTCTTGTATCCAATCTTCCATTCTCATGCTTCTTTGTTCTAATGCTTGCAATTCTGCATAATCTAAAAATTGAGATACTAATAAATTAAGTCTTTGAAGTTCAATTTCTGATAAATAATTTTTAGCAATTTTTACATCATCTATTGTAACATAATCTCCTTTAAAATTTGTCATTCCAACATATGGTTTTTCATTATTAACTCTATCATATATAAGTTCTGCTGCTGTATGTTCATGAACAGCATAATGCAACTTATTTTGAACAGTGGCAAAGAACTTTTTAGTCATATCACTTCTGGGATTATAATCAATACTTGTTGCATAAATATCTGTTACTTGTTGATAAAAGTTTCTTTCACTTGAACGAATATCTCTAATTCTTTGTAAAAGTTCCCTAAAATACCTATTTCCACCTTGTTTTAATCTTTCATCATCCATTGCAAATCCTTTTTGTATGTATTCATGTAATCTCTCAGTTGCCCATATTCTGAATCTAACTGCTACTTCTGATTGTACTCTATATCCTAAAGCAATTATCATGTCTAAATTATAATGGTCAATATGTCTGTTTACTTCT
>CANOPF010000008.1 GCA_947568535.1 uncultured Clostridium sp.
TATTTTTTTCTTATTTTTTTGTTCTAATTTTATTAATTAATTTTATTTTTTTCTTATTTTTTTGTTCTAATTTTATTAATTAATTTTATTTTTTTCTTTTTTTACCTTTCTCTCATAAAATTATTTATCCTTATTGTGTTTTCATGTCTTTATCAAAAAATATTGGTTAACAAACAAATAACATCATTCCCTCTTTTTATCTTCTCCTTTTTGTTTTATGTTTACTGTTCTCTTTCTCTTCTATTCATCCTTGTTTACACTATTTCCTTAACGTTTTTCGCAACAAATAAAAAACATAAAATAAATTTTCTTAATAATTGATAACTAATTCTGATTTCTTACATATTATACAACAAAAAGCATAATTTTGTAAAATATGAAAATAAGGAGTACACTTTATGGAAAAAAATCTTTTTGAAATTTCTAATAAAAATAATCGAGGAGAAGAGAAATCTGCGAAAAAAAAATCTTTACATTTCGATTTATATAAAAAAAACACATTAAATTCTATCCATGATGTGGAATGTTTTTTAAATAATTTCCATCATTACATTAAATATCTTAAATTATATAAAATAATGAAAAAATAATAAACCATATTAACAAGCGATTTATTTATACAAAAAAAGGAGAAAAATTTCTCCTTACATGATTTAATTTGTCTTTCTCATATATATATCATTAAATTGTGTATTTTCTTTTCCATCAATTAATATTTTTACTTTATTAATTTCGGTTAATTCAGTTAATGTATTTACAATACAATTGATAAGATTTGTCTTCTGTTTTTCATCTTCTTTTACACCATTCAAAAATTCGCTAGAAAAATCTAATACGATACAATCTGCCTCAAGAAAAAAGGTATTTAACTTAGTCCCGTCTGGTATGATTTTTTTATTTTTATCATTTTTAGGTCCTTCTATTAATAAATTTACTAATTTTTCGTAAGCATTATTAATAATTTCTTTTATATCGATTAATCTTGCTTCTGGATTAATTTCATTTGTTTCTTTGTTCGGAAAATAAAGACTAACAATGGTCTGTCTTACTTGTTCTTCTGCAATTTCTTCTTGTGGAATATATTCTTCAATTGTTGTCTCTTTCTCTTTTTTATTTTTAACATAACGAATTCCAAAATAGCCACCTATTAATATAATAACTAATATGAATAAAAAAATGATTCCTATCTTCTTATTTTTCATGGGTCTCCTCCTTGTTTTTTATTTATTAACATCTTATTATGTGTTTGTCCTTTTTAGAACTATTTTTCTTCATTTTAATAATAGAGAAAAGATCATACACAAACCCTCTTTTATTCATCATGTTTTCTTTTTAAAATCACCTAGTATTTTCCATTTGACAAAAGTCCTTTTTCCGTATACAATGAGTAGGGTTACATAGATTTATCTATGTACAGAAAGGAAGTTTTTGTCATGAAAAATATAGATAATGTTTTACATGTTGGATTAGATGTTGGTTCAACAACCGTAAAAATCATTGTTATGGATAAAAATAAAAATACAATACATAAAGATTATCAAAGACATTTTTCCGATACGAAAAATACCATTTGTAATGTACTGGAAAATTTATTAACTAAATACCCTTTACATTCTTTTACTTTAGCACTTACTGGATCAGGTGCCATGTCTGCCGCTAAGTTTTTAGGCGTTAATTTTATTCAAGAAGTAGTTTCTTGTAAACGTTCTGTTGAAAAATATATTCCGAAAACAGATGTAGTCATTGAACTTGGTGGTGAAGATGCTAAAATTATTTATTTTGATCAATCTATTGAACAACGTATGAATGGTACTTGTGCAGGTGGTACAGGTGCTTTCCTAGACCAAATGGCATCTTTATTACATACAGATACAGCTGGCTTAAATGAATTAGCCAAAAACTATTCTACTATTTATCCCATTGCTTCTCGTTGTGGTGTTTTTGCTAAAACTGACATTCAACCTTTAATCAATGAAGGAGCTGCTAGAGAAGATATTGCTGCTTCTATTTTACAAGCTGTTGTTAACCAAACCATTAGTGGACTAGCTTGTGGTAGACCAATTCGTGGTAATGTTGCTTTTTTAGGTGGTCCTTTAAATTACTTGTCAGAACTAAGAACCCGTTTCATTGAAACACTTAACCTAAAAGAAAATGAAATTATTGTGCCAGAAGAAGCTCATCTATTAGTAGCTAAAGGTGCTGCTTTAGATTCTTTTCATACCAATGCTATGACACCAGATGAATTACATCAAAAAATTGAAAACTTGAAAAACGCACAAGATAATACTACCTATCCTTTAGATCCCTTATTTAACAATAAAGAAGAATATGAAGACTTTAAACAAAGACATCATAAGGCCACAGTAGAAAGAACTCCTTTAGAACATTATGAAGGAGATTGTTATCTTGGCATTGATGCTGGTTCTACGACAACTAAATTAGTCTTAATCGATAAAGAAGGAAAATTATTATATTCTTTATATGGAAGCAATGAAGGTAATCCCTTAAAAAGCGTGATACAGATGTTAAAAAGTTTATATGTGGATTTACCCCAAAAAGCAAAATTAAGATATAGTGGTGTTACTGGTTATGGAGAGAAATTAATTCAAACAGCTTTAAATGTTGACCTAAATGAAATTGAAACCATTGCCCATTATACTGCTGCAAAAACCTTTGAACCAAAAGTAACCTCAATTGTGGATATTGGTGGTCAAGATATGAAATACATCCGTATGAAAGATGGCTGTATTGATAATATTTTACTTAACGAAGCTTGTTCATCTGGTTGCGGTTCTTTTATTGAAACTTTTGCTAAAAGCCTAAACTTAGAAATTACTGATTTTGTGAAAGAAGCTATTGATGCTAAAAGGCCTGTTGATTTAGGATCACGATGTACTGTATTTATGAATTCTAAAATAAAACAAGCACAAAAAGAAGGCTATTCAGTAGGAGATATATCTAGTGGACTATCTTATTCTGTAATCAAAAATGCTATCCAAAAAGTAATGAAAGTAAGAGACGTAGAAATTTTAGGAAAACATATAGTAGTACAAGGTGGTACTTTTTATAATGATGCAGTTTTACGTGCCTTTGAATTAATTGTTGGTAAACAAGTAATTCGTCCCGATATATCTGGATTAATGGGTGCTTATGGAATGGCACTTTTAGCCAAAGAACAATTTGAAACCAATTTAGATATGGAATATACATCGACTATCTTAAAAACAGAAGAATTAGATCAATTAAAAATTAACATAAGCCATACTCGTTGTAATAACTGCGAAAATCATTGTAAATTAACCATTAATAAATTTAGTAATGGACAAATTCATATATCTGGTAATCGTTGTGAAAAAGGTGCAGGAATTGTTACAAAAGCAAAAAAATTACCAAATTTAATTCAATATAAACAAGAAAGGCTTTTTGCTTATCAACCATTAGAAGAACAATTTGCTATCAGAGGAACAATTGGTATTCCAAGAGTCTTAAATATGTATGAAGATTATCCTTTCTGGTTTACCTTTTTAACTAGTTTAGGTTTTCGTGTAATCCTTTCTGAAAAAAGTACACGTAAAACTTATGAAAAGGGAATGGAATCTATGCCTTCAGAATCAGTTTGTTATCCTGCTAAACTCTCTCATGGTCATATCGAGAGCTTATTAGAGCAAGGAATTAAAACCATATTTTATCCTTGTATTCCTTATTCAAGAAAAGAATATGAAAAAGCTGATAATCACTATAATTGCCCAATTGTTATTTCTTACTCAGAAGTACTAAAAAATAATGTAGAAGGATTAAAAAAAGAGAATATTAAATTTTTAAATCCATTTCTACCTTTTGAAAAGAAAAATTTAGTTAAAAAAATAATGGAATTAGACGAGTTTAAGGAATATCATTTTACCAAATCAGAATTGCTACAAGCTGCTGAAGAAGCAGAAGTAGAATATCAAAAATGCAAAAAAGACATCCATGATAAGGGAGCAGAAACCGTAAGATATTTAGAAGAAAATAATCTAAAAGGTATCGTTTTAGCTGGACGACCTTATCATGTCGATCCTGAAATTAACCATGGTATCGATACCTTAATTACTTCTTTAGGACTTGCTGTTTTAACAGAAGATAGTGTATCGGATAAAACAGAAGCAAAAAGACCGATTCGTGTAGTTGATCAATGGGTATATCATGCAAGACTTTATGCTGCTGCAGATTTTGTAGGAAAACATGACTGTTTAGAACTGATCCAATTAAACTCTTTTGGCTGTGGTGTAGATGCTGTAACAACAGATCAAGTAGAAGAAATTTTAACTAGTTTTAACAAAATGTATACATTGATTAAGATTGATGAAGTTAATAACTTAGGTTCAGTTCGAATTCGTATACGTTCTTTATTAGCTAGTATGAAAAAACGTGAACAAGAAAAAAATCAAGAAAAACTATCAGGTGACTATGGTATTAAGAAAAAAATCTTTACCAAAGAAATGCGTAAAGATTACACCATTTTAATTCCTCAAATGGCACCAATCCATTTTGAACTACTAGAGTCTGCTGTACGTGCCTCTGGATACCATGTTGAATTACTAAGAGAATGTACACCAAAAACCGTAGAAACAGGACTAAAATATGTAAATAATGATGCCTGTTATCCATCTATTTTAGTAACTGGACAAATGATAGAAGCTCTACAATCAGGGAAATACGATTTAAACAAAACAGCTTTAATTATGTCCCAAACTGGTGGTGGATGTAGAGCTACCAATTATATCGGGTTTATCCGAAAAGCTCTAAAAGATGCTGGATTTGAAAACATTCCTGTTATTTCTTTTAATATTGTTGGAATGGAAAAAATGCCTGGATTTAAATTAACCCTTCCTTTAGCCGATCGATTATTAAAAATGCTTGTCTATGCTGATTTACTACAAAAAATGCTGACCAAAAATAGAGCATACGAAATACATAAAGGAGAAACGCAAAAATTATTTAACATTTGGATGGATAAATGTAAAAAATTATTACAAAAATCAACCAATCAAGAATTTAAACAAAGTATTTATGATATCGTAAATGACTTTGAAAAAATTGAATTAGATACTTCTGTAGAAAAACCTCGTGTTGGTATTGTTGGCGAAGTGTTAATTAAATATCATCCTTTTGGCAATAATTATGTTGTTGATCTTTTAGAAAAAGAAGGTGCTGAAGTTATACTACCTGATTTTATGGGGTTTGCTAAATTTATGTGTACCCATAAGATTACTTTTAATCGTTTACTTAATATTAATAAGAAATCTGCAAAATTAATGAAAGCAGCCATTAAATTAATTGATATTTTAGAAAAAGATGTAAAAATTGCTTTAGCCAACTCTAAAAAAGGCTATTTACCACCTTGTGATATTTGGCATTTAGAAGAAAAAGTAAAAGATGTATTATCCATTGGAAATCAAACTGGGGAAGGCTGGTTTTTAACAGCAGAAATGATTGAATATATTGAAAATGATATACCAAATATTGTATGTGTTCAACCATTTGCTTGTTTACCAAACCATGTGGTAGGAAAAGGGGTAATTAAAACCATCCGAGAAAAATATCCCGATGCCAATATCTCTCCTGTTGATTATGATCCAGGTGCTAGTGAAACAAACCAAACAAACCGTATTAAACTACTATTAACGGTTGCTAAAGATAATTTAGCCATAAAACAAAAAAGAGAACAGGCAATTGACCAAGAAAATAATGACGAAAAAACAGAATCTTCTATCCAGGCTTAACTTAGTATATGCAAAAAAACAGGGAAATTCAAGTTCCCTGTTTTTCCTTATTCATTTCTATTTAATCTTTATTTTCTTTATATATTCCTTTGTTTGCTGATATCCTAATTGATATAATTCATCTATTTTGCTCATATCCAATAAGCCTACTTTATCACTTTTAATTCTTATAATATAATCTGCCCCTTCCATTTCATAATTAGAAAGTTCTCGACCTAATAAATTAAGGGAACGACCCGCTACTTCAATTAAATTTTTATCACAATTTTGCTCTACATCATCATCAAACATAATACTTAATACTTTGTCTGCTCCTAGTGCTTTTACTTCTTTCCAAGGAACATTCTCACGAATTCCTCCATCAACTAACTTTTTCTGTTTATACACACATGGTGAAAAAACTACTGGATAACTACAACTTGCCCTTACTGCTTTCCCAATATTAGCATCACAAATAAAAACAATATGATCAGAAATTAAATTTCTGATTTGGCATGAAGTAAAACAAAGAACATTTCCATTACATAAATCAACACTAGGTATAACTAAAGGCATCTTTATATCAGAAATAGAATATATATTTTTTGTTTTTCCCACTTGATTGATTAATCTCTCAATTTGTTTTCCACTATTTAACCCATCAATGTTAATTTTTCCTGTAAAAATTAATCCTCCTACTAATTTAATGATATGAAGAATATCCACATACTTTATTTTTTTACAATACTTTTTAAAAATTTTTTTCATTTCATCCGATGAAAATCCCATAGCATATAAACAAGCTACAATACTTCCGAGAAGACGTTCCTCCTACATATTTAAATGTTATGTTACTTTCTTCTAGTGCTTTGATTGCACCAATATGTGCTGCTCCTTTCACGCCTCCACCAGCTAGACATAACCCTATTTTCTCTTCCATGTACATTTCTCCTTTTTTTAATCATATCTATGACAATTTATGAAAAACATCATTGAAACGTTCTTTAATTTATGTTATATTATGAATGAAAGGATTAAAACAATGAAAAAAAATTATTATGATATGTTACAAATTAATAAAAATGCCTCTCCTGAAATAATAGAAAAAGCCTATAAAGTTCTAGTCAAAAAATACCACCCTGATTTACAAACCGAAGAAAATAAAAAACAGGCACAAGAAATGCTAAAAGAAATAAATGAAGCCTATGAAATCTTATCTACCCCAGAAAAAAAAGAAGACTATGATCGCTTCCTTCAAAAACAAGAAACAACTCATCAAACCAATTCTCCCTCTTCAACAACCAATCAACAATCAGAAGAAGAATTATTATACTGGCAAAAATTACATGAAGAAGTAGAAAAAGAAAAACTGATTCATCAACAACTACTAGAACAAGAAAGACAAAAGGCCTATTATGATGCTTACCTTCAAGATTTAAGAAATAGAGGTTATCACATTCATTACAAAAAATCTTTAAAAGATTACATAAAAGGGGGAATTTGCCTTTTTCTTACGATTTTTATTTTATTTCTATTATGGCAAATACCGTTTATTCAAAACTTTTTTATCGATCTTTTTCATACCAATCCTACACTAAAAACTTTAACTAAGTTTTTTACTCATCCATAAAAAAAGAAGATACGAATTAGCTAAAATCGTATCTTCTTTATGATTAACTAAACATCAAATGACATGACAAAATGGGTATCTTCTTCTAATTTCATAATAATTGATTTTTGTTTAGTCTCTAAATCTTTTCCTGTCATATCGGATAAACTAATATCTTGAATATATATCTGACCTTGATCAGAAAAGGTTCCAAAATCAATTCTATAGTGATCTGGTAAATACGTTCTCATATATTCTTCAAATTTTTCTACTGTTCCAAATCTGTCTTTTCTAAAGTTTTCTTCTAAAAATTGATACGCTGTACGATAGTCTCGGTTATTAATCATTTGAATCCATTTATCTACATTCATCATGACTTTCATTTGATCTTCTGAATCATGATATGTATTGGTAAACTTTTCATTAGGCAAGGTGTATGTATCTAATGTCATTGTAAATTGCAATGGTTTAGTTGCTTTAAAAATATATAAATTTTCATATTGATCTTTACATACATACTCTGTATATCCTTCATAGGTATTAACTAAATATTTACTTAAGTAACACGCTTTCATTTCTTCTAAATTTCGTTGTACATATTTTTCAAAATCATCAAAGCTACCAAATCTTTTTTCTCTATATTCTTTCTCTAAAGAGTCATATACATATTGAGTGTCATACATTAAATTAGTTTGATAATCTGCAAAATACCTTTTACAAATCTCTTCAGGAGAAGCTTTTCTATCGATATATTGATTACTATCATTTCTCCTGATTTGTTCTTCTTCGTATAGTACTAAATTACTGTTTTCCCATAATGTTATATTTTTCGATTGAATATACGCATCTGGTATAATAGCAAACGTATTATTGATTTTGTCCATGATAATCACTAGATGAAAATCTGTTTTATCCCCTTTGTGTTTGTCAATTAATACGCCTTCTACTACATATGCACAAATATGTGTTGTTTCTTCGTAAGGAATAGTATTTATGGTTTGTGTTGATTCATATATATGGCTAATTCTGATTACTGCATTTTTTATGCCAACTGTTTCATATACATTTTCTTTAGTTATGGCTAATTCTTCTTTTACAAATTCAGGGATAAGATTCAATAAACGCTCTTTTAATTGATCATAATATTCGTGTTCCTCCAGTGTCATGGTTTCTTCATCCTGATTTTCTTTTACGCTTCCTAGATCTTTTGAATAATGTTGATATGTATTCAAACAGGTTTGTATAGTAAGCCATTCTGCTTCATTTTCTATTTTTTTTAACTGATTTACCTCTTCAAAAGACTGTTCCAAACTTGCTTGACTCTCATTATCCTCTTTCTTCTTACCTGTTATGATAAACATGATAGATATGACAATAACGATTAATAGCAATAACAGAATCATTCCTCTTTTTATCTTATCCATTTTTTCACTTCCTCTACTTCCCTAATACAAATACACCTTGTACACCTGGTCCAAATACACTACTATAAGGATATCCTTTGTCAGTAACATAATATCTACCAGATTCTAATACATAATATTCATCACCTTTTCTACCATTACACATAATAAAATGACCTCCTCCGTACATATGGACCAACTCCACTATCTATACTTAAGATACAAACTTTTCCTGAATCTAAGGCTTTATTAATCGCTGGTCGATCATATCGGTTAATTTCTTCATACGTTAATTTATATTTTTTAGCCACTGCTTTTGCTGATTCTGCTCCACTATATATCGTATTAATCCCCTTAGCATTTAAAAAATTCACAATAATATCTGGTGTAATATTTTCTTCTAATAATCCGAGAAACAGCCATAGCTAAAGCACAAGCTCCACATCCTCCACTACTTATGGTTCCTCCAGGTTTATATGGATATGAGTTAGCTCCCCACTTTGCATCACTTTGATAATATCTCGGACAACTTAATCCTGTTGTACTCCATCCAGTTTTAGAAGCAGTACCTCCTCCACTTGGTTTTCCTTTATCATGAAATTGATGATAATATTCTTCCGCTTTTTGTATTCTTTGTGGCAAACTACTTTCGCCATCACTCACTCTTGGTCTTTCAAAAGTCCAACAGAAAGCTCTTGTAGCCTCTTCTACATTGTTAGCATTAATCCATTGATCAGGAGAATATCCATGATTAGACATAAGTTGATAACTTACTTTTCCATCTGCTCCTCCTCCTACGGTTAACTCGCCAACCAAATACTCAACTTGAATATCCTCATCATTCCATTCTTTTCCTCTAGATTTAGCAAATTCTATCAGTTTAGTATGTCTTCCATCTTCAGCATTTCTAGGATAATTTGTCCATTGACATAGACCTATTCCTGCTACGTCAAAAGCATAACCACCTTCTACTGCATTAGGATTAAATGAGCCTGATTCATAATGAATATTACCCATTGCTCCTGCAATAGCATAATCAGAAAAATTCATATCTTTCAAAGCCCACCAAACTTTTTCTTGAATGGTTCCTCCATATATTCCACTACTACTTCCTATGGTCGCAAATTTATTATCTTCATAAATACTAAAATCAAATGTACCTATATTACTTTCATTTCTTACACAAGAAAATAAATATTTAGTTAATTCGATCATATTTTTTGTCTTTGGTCTTTGTTCTAATAATTCATATAACCAACTTACTTCTACACTATTAATTGCATTTTCACTATTTCTAAATAAGTCAATAAATTCCTTTTCTTTTCCTTCTGGTTTATGGAACTGGCCAGAAGTATATTGATTAATAATTTCAGAACCATTTGATGATCCTTCTGAAACAATATTACTATTTTGAGAAGAATAAGATTGTTCCTTCTCCATTTTAACGAACCATGTATCTGCATAAGTTAATTCTATTGCTGAACTAACCGATTCGTATATAACTGTTTCTGTCATTGGTAGTCCATTAGGAGCCAAAATAACTTTACCATTTTCATCTACTCGATTTCTAGAAGATACTGTTGTGGTAACAGCATCTTGTACAGCTATTACGATTTCAGAATCTAAAGCCAATTGTGCTAAATCTTCTGCAAATTGAATGTCCTCTCCATCAACCAAAAAACATAATAAATAATCAAAAGGCATAGTATATTTTTCCATAATACTGCTATAATGAATAGACTCTCCCTTTGTGATCCTAAGTCCACTATCTGAATTATATGACCAAGTTGCTGTTATTAATTGCATATTCTTATTTAGCGTATATACATCTAGTGCTTTTTCACTGTTTTGATTAACTAAATCATCAAATGTTGCTTCTTCCACAAAAGAAAGGGTTTGTATTTTTCCATCAGCAACTTTAGCTTCTCCCCTTGCTTTATTGGGAGTAACTCTCTTTATTCTGATGTTTCCTTGAAAAGTGTTATTTCCTTTTACACCTAATTGTAATGATGCACTAGCATTAGACTCACTTGACTCACTATCTTCTGCGATAATATTATATTCATATTTCCATGTCAATATTCTTTTTACCGATTCATCGATCCTACTCTCTGTAATAGTTCCCTTTGATACAGCATCTAAAATTTCTTTCTTACTGTTCTCAAATTGATTGGTCATTACCATATCATTTCCCGCTATTACAGCCTTTACTGCTATATCAGAATAGTTATTTCCAATAGCATCCATCCCTAAGTCATCAGTCATCACTACACCATCAAATTGAAGATAATCTCTTATGATCTTATGTACGTCTGGTGACAATGAAGCTGGTAGTTTATTATCTATTTTTTGCATAATATTATGACCAACTAAAATAGTTGGTGCTCCAGCCTGAATCCCTGCCTGGAATACTTGTAAATCTTTTTTCTTTAATGTGTCATATGTCCTGGTATCTGTCACTATTCCTGTGTGTGTATTTTTGTTATTCCCATATCCTGGAAAATGTTTCAAACAAGTAGAAAGTCCTGCATCTTTTGCTTCTTTTACTACCGTTTCTACACACTTAGTCGTAACCTTCAAGTCGGCTCCAAAACTTCTTTCATATAGTCCCATATAGGAATTGTCTTTAGATAAGTCAGCAACTGGTGCCAAATTAAGATTAATTCCTTTTGATAATAATACTTTTGCTTTTTTTTGCTCATCTTGGGCTAATTTTGTATAATTCTTGGTTTTACCATAAGATTGTGCAGAAGCAAATCCAGTAGCCACCCTTGTTACTTTGCCTCCTTCGTCATCTGTTGCATAAATAGCAGGTATCTTATTGGCTGTTTTTGCACTTGTTATCGCTGATTCTACATCATCAAAATTACTCCAATTTAAAACATATCCTCCTGCATTTTGCTTTAATTCACTTCCTGATGATGTCATCACCATAAACATTTGTGAAACTTTCTCATCTAATGTCATACTTTTTAATTTTTCTTGTACTTTTTCTTCTACGGTTTTTGTATGGTTATCTTGATTAGTATTTTGATTACTTCCATTTTCGCCTGTAATTGCTTTTTTTATATTTTTAGCTAACACAGCATAACCATTAGCATTAGGATGTAATCCATCTCCTGAATAATTAAGGTCTAAGTTTCCACTACTATCTACTAAACCAGAAGTTGTATCAATAAATTTAGCGTTATAGGTTGAACCTTCTGTACGGCAAAAATCTTCTATTTTCTGATTATAGGTCTGAATACTCGCATTGGTAACTCCTCCTGAATACTTAATTTTATTAATTGGTAATAACTTTTGTACAAAAATTGGTTTATCTGGATATTTTTGATGTAACTTCTTAACTAATTGAATTTCATCATCATATTCTGTTACACTATTAACCCCCAACATAATACATATGCCATTAATCGGATCACCTTTTTTTAAGGTATCAAAATAGTCATTGATCCATTTCTTTGTCCCTATTCCTACTTGTGCTACAAATTGACAATTCTTTCCTTCTATTTGTCCTGATTTACCTAATCCTACAGTAATGGAATCACCGATAAATAAAAATTTATCTAACTGACTAACACGTATATCTGCTCCTACATTTTCTCCAAATCCTTTATTCCCAGAACCTTGTCCATTATCGTATTGAAAAGATAATGGATCTTGCTTTTGTCCATTGTATTCAATTTGAAAATGAAGATGTGGTCCACTTGAATTTCCTGTATTCCCTGATAAGGCTATTACTTGTCCTTTACTAACAGTATCTCCTGGCGATACCTTTAATTCACGATTATGCATATATGTTGTTTTATATCCACTTCCATGGTCAATAACAATCCAATTACCTGCACTATCACTAAAATCTGCTATCGTAATGGTACCACTTTGGCAAGCATATACATTTGTGCCTTCGGGAACACCAATATCAATTGCCCCATGGTTCGTAGATGCTCCTGCTACAGGAGCTTGTCTTGGTCCAAAATAAGAGGTAATCGTTGTTCCATCTGTAGGCCAACATAAACTGCCTGTTCTAGTAGAACTAGCCTTTCCAATCCCAGTAGGACTACCTAAATTAGGCAGTCTTGTTTCTACATCTGCCTTCATAAATTTCATTAATGTTGAAGCATCTTCCATAATAATACTAGGATTCGTTTCCTTCTGTTTATCCACAATTTCTTCTAATTTATCTTCTACCCCACTTTTAAATTGCCAATAATACCCACCATTAGGATCCCCTGTTAATTCTACTAATTCAATGACATCAGATATACCAAGCTCATCATAGATAGAGCCTATCATGTCTTCAACAGCTTCCTCTTCTAAAAGACTAGTTAATCCAGTAATAAGCGTTACTACTCCCCATATAACGGCAAGAATAAGTAAAACCTTAATCAACAAAGGTAGTGCTAAAATACCCTTGATTACCCATTTAACTAATTTCCTAACGGTTTTGATTCCTCTTTTTATATCTCTAAATGCATCTTCCACACCTTTATTTTCTTTTATTTCATCAAACTTTTTCTTATTTCCTACCAATGCTCATCACCTCTTTTGCTTCACTTATACATTACCATTCAATCTTGAGCTGAATTTTTTCTGTATGATTAGAGTCATCAGCAACAATGTCCATCATATTCATATTTTTTATTTGCATATCCTCTCGAAAAGTAATTGCAAATTTAATCGTAATTTCTTTTTCTTCTCCTGCTTTTACCAAAAAGTCACTTTTTTTATTCTCATATAATAAAGCTTCAAATTTGATATCATAACGGTTCATCACATAAACCGAATCCATTTCATTTTCTGTATGCCAAACAATATCGTGTTCTGTATTATTTTTTATCTTTATTTTATAACGATAAAATTCTTTAAATATGTCAACTTTTTCCACGGTTACTTTAATCCCTTGTTCTTCTTTTTCTTGATTAATTTCTTCTTGTTTAATATAACTACTAATATTTAATTTCGGTATTCCATCTTCCTTTATTATCGTATAATAATCTTCAATATATCCTTTCTGTTTACTATATCCTGTTGATAATACATCATCATATAATTTAACGATATAGGTATCCGTGTTGTTAGAATTCCATGATTGAAAGGTATAGGTTTTCTTATTGGCAAAATTTCTATTCCAATAAAGGTTTTGAAAACTTTCTATATTGGGATATAACTCTTCTTTACATTGTGTCGATAAAGCCTGATAAGCTTCATCGACATTTCCCTTTATACAATTCTCTAAAAATTCTTCAATTAAACTTCCATATGTAGCACGCTTACCTTCCGAAACACTTCCTCCTGAGATAATCGATTTGCTTTGGTTTTCATATCGTATCTCATCTTTTGTTACCTCTTCACGCCTCTGCTGATTTTTCATTCTAGCAAGATAATTAAATAATTGTATCAGGATAAATATGAAGATAATAGATAGGATTACCGTCCAAAATTCTTTTCTATTTTGATTATATAATCTAAACATTCGATTCAACTTTGAACCCCTCCTTGCTTAGTTATGATTTCCTGATGTAAATAGTTATTGATTAGTTCGTTGAGAATTCCTCCATGCTTGATACGTTTTTAATTCATCGTTTGCATCTGCCATAAGTTCCATTACTTTTTCTCCATTTTCGTTTCCTAATTGTGCACGTAATCTCTCATCTAACGCTTCTCTCTTGTCTTTATCAACAAAGTGTTCTTTTGAGTAATTTCCTACTTCTTGCATAACATTAATAACTCTATTATGATTACTATTTTCTTTTCCTATTGCTCCATGACGTTTTGCTTCCAATTTTAAACCTTTTTCTATGTTCTTTTCATTATCTACACCCGCAACCTTATAATCCCATGCTGCATCCATAACTTCATTGACACTGTACTGTTTTCCATTTGTACTTTTAGCATTTAATTTAGCAGCTATGTCAGCATACTTAGCTCTTTCTGATTCATTTTTCAACCATTCCTTCTTAGCCTTTGTATTATGTCTTTCTATTTTTTTCTGTCTAGCATCCGCTAATCCATAAGTCTCCTCTTCAAAAGCATTTCTAACATCTCCTGCTTTTCCTGGCAATTTTTTAGCCATATTCACTCCAGCTCCTGTTAAATTAGCAACCTGATTTCCTGTTGCATATCCTGCTGCTACACCTCCTGTAGCATATTGTGCAACTTTTGAAAAATCGCCTGTTGTTAATCCTGCTCCCATTCCTATAGCTGCTCCCATTACTCCTCCTGCTAACTTAGCACCAGTTCTAGCAATTTTACCTTTATTCTTCCACACACCTTTAGCTCCATTTTTAACTCCTCTAATAGCTGTTTTCCCTGCACCAGCCATAATTTTTCTAACTGGACTAGGTATTCTTTTCACTCCTGGAACTCTAGAAACGGCTCGAGATGCTCTTTGAGAGGTTCTCCTGCCAAAATTAGCCATACCATTACTAAGATTAGCTCTTATTTCTCGACCAGTTTGACTTGGTGTTCTCATACTATCCCTCTGATTAAACCAATTTGAAACAGTGTCTGGTTCAGATACATGAGCTTGCTGACTACTATCACGATGAGAAGATATCTCACCACGACTTGCATTTGTTCGACTAAAATCAGGTACACTTCCTCCTTGTGATCCATTATCATCTCCTTGTCCTATTGGCTGTTCACCATCCCTCCAAGCATTCATCTGTTTTACTTTGTCATCTTTATATGGTTCTTGCGTTCTTATCTTAGCATCTCCTTCTTTGGATGAACCACTGCTTGACCCTTTTGATTTACTTGGTGAACTTCCTAATTTCTTCAATCCTGACATGGTTAATGCGCCAGCAGCAAAATCTCCAAATCCACCTGTTGATTCTCCTCTATCTAATCTAAACATTTTCTTAATAAATTTTTCTGCAGGAATCATAAATCCAATAGCAACTAATGCATAAACTGGATTATTAACTGCTAAGTCCATTGCAGAAGATACTAACGCTGTATATAAAATTAAATGAACTGGTTGCAAAACAGCATTCATCATATATTCTTTAAACCAAATGGTAAATGCTTGTGCTTTTCCATCAGCAATTTTATCTATTGGGTAAGTTAATGCTACTAGTGGTGATATCATAGTAAAAAATGCCATGTATAACACCCTTTTCAAATAAGTAATGGTAAATTTAACCGTAAACATAACCAATGCTAAATAAATAATGGTATAAGCAGTCGCATCACCAAACTTATAACTCTGAGCCATAAAGCGCATATATCCCATTAAGTTGGTTTTAAACTTATAATCATTTACGCCATCTGTCCCTAATACATAGTTACTCTTTCTATTTTTTCCTGTTAATTTAATAACAACAGAATTTGCTCCTGAATTACTAAATAATTCGGTTACTTTTTCTGATAGCATTAACGTGGCTGACATGATATATTGCATAGCAAAAACTAGACACAAAGCTACCAACCAATCAATCAATCTTTCTTTATATTTTGCTTTATCTTGTGCCGTTGAACCAATTAATATTCTAATTCCTATATAAATTAAAACCGATAATAATCCCACAATGGCTATATTTCTAAAAGACTTATACCAAGCAGAAATAACTCCTTGTAAAGAATTCGCAATAGATTCTTGATTGCTTACTCCTTCCTTCTGAACAGCATTATATTTATGAGGATTAATAAAGTTAACATCTAAAGCTCCTATCTTGTTAGCAAATATGTTTTCTGGACAATATAACATATTGGGCAATTTCCATTCTCCCCACATAAATCCTGTCAGTTCTTCATCTACTTCTTTTTCAACATATTTATCTCCTGGTTGTATAGATAATGAACCCTCATCTACATTATTGTCCTTTCTTGATAACATAACAGAATCAATTAAATTTTCTGTCCCTAACATAAAGTGATTCATTAATCCCACTGCAACATCACCTAAACTCGCTACCAGTTGAACCAATGGCTTTAATAATTTTCCTCCAAATCCATCATCATCTGCATGTACTGGCTTAGGAATAGTAAAACTTACTGTTACAACAAGCATGATAGATGCTATTATCTTTTGTATATTATGTCTATTTTTAAACTTTCTCATTGTATCCTCCTTTACTATCCCTATACTGTATTTGTTTTTTTCATTTTTACTAATTTATTTAAGTTGGTTTCTACAAATTCAAATTCTCTCGCTGTTGGTGTAATTTGTAAAATAGCTGTATCTGATCCAACCTTTAACAGTCCTTCTCCTTTTTGACAGGTTACTAAAAATCCTGCTTCTCCTTCACTTAATTTAAATACTTCTTTTAAATATTGTATTTCAGATTTATCTTGTGCTAAAAATAATTTTGTATCAGAAGATGTCAAAACAGCTTGTGCTTCTGACTTCTCATAAAAATCTTGAAATCTTTGCGAAATAATAGCTAGTGATACATTCCTTTTTCTAGCACGACGTGCCATCGTGTTTAAAAAGTCTACTGCTTCTGGATATGGAAGTAACATCCAAGCTTCATCGACTAAAACTCTCTTTTTCGTTGCTTTTGATCTGTCTTCACTATTTTTCTTTACATATTTTTCCCAAATCCAAGAAAGTAATATTTGTTGTGCAAGAGGTCTTGCAAATCTTTCCTCTAACTGGGAAATATCTAAATTGATAAAAGGGGCTCCTTCTAGTAATTCAAAAGTAGATTGTCCGTCAAAATATGCCATTTGTCCATTATACTCTCTGATATATTGCCTCATAACTTTTAACAAATAACTATAATGAAATCCATAATCAGCATTACTATTGGCATTAGCCTTTTCTTGCAATCGTTTATACCAACTACTTATGGTTGGCATTTCCTTTTTTTCTCGATATAATTTATTACCTTTTTGAAATTCATGGCCACTTTTATATAAACTAGATGGTGCATTAGTAATTCCTATACTAGCATATTCTTCTGCTACCACTTCAGCAATAACTTGCTTTGTCAATTCATTTACTTCTGTACTTCTTGTACTTCCTCTTGCCATAGTTAATAACGCTTGTGTAACGTCTTCCACTTTATTTTCAACATTTAAAACAATTCTTTCTCTTCCTGTTATCTCATCTTTTATTTTTTCTGGCTCGATATCAAATAAATTAATAATGGTTTTTGAATTAGGACTGAGAACAACATTAATTCCACCTAAACTTTCTGCTACAATGGAATATTCACCTTCAGCATCTAGTGCCAAACTTTCAATTCCCATTAATACAGATGATCTCGAAATTAATGTTTTCATGGTAACTGATTTTCCTGCACCAGACTTAGCAAATATAACCATATTATAGTTTGTAAGTGATGAATGAAAGTTATCAAATAAAATTGGTGTTCCTGTCTGTTTATTAAATCCTAAAGGAACTCCTGTTGAATGTCCTACATCTGAAGTAGTAAATGGAAAAACTGTTCCCATTGATCGACTATCAAAGGCATGTGATTTTTTTAACTTATCTTCCATTAACGGTAGATTAGATTTAAATGCTTCTTCTTGTATTGCCCACGCACTTTTAATCCCAACCAATGACTTAGACATTTCTGCCGTAAGAAGTTTAGTTAATCGATCTAAATCTGCTAGATTATAAGTAAAAAGCGTAGAAACAACAGAAGCTTCGTACATCTTATTAAACCCTGCCGCAATTTCATCCCTAAGTTGTTCTGCTTCGTATCTCTTTTGTGCCAATGTACTTTCTCTATTTATATTTCCTCTATCTAATGCTACAATTCTTTCTGTTTCTAGTTCATTAATAACTTTATTTAATTCATTTTGCGATCTAGATTCTGCTATTGGTGTTATGTATAAAGAAGTATTGATATCACCAAAAAAATACAAGTCTCTAAATAATTCTGGAAAAGTACACATACGAGGAAGTGTAGCAATATAAAAACTTCTTGCATATCGAGTCACATTAGCAATAATTTCAAGATGATCCATTTTAGAAACATCAATTCCAGAAGGTGAAATTAAATCTTTAATAGTCTTTCTTCTTAATGTATCTTGTTCTTCTGTTTTATTTAGTTGTTCTTGTCTTTCTTTCTTTTTTGGTCGTGTCATTTACTCTCCCTCCTTTTTGTTTTTTTGTTCCTGTTCTATCTGCTTTTATTTCTTCTATTGCTTTTTCTGCTACATCTTTCCCTATATATTCTTTATTTTCTTCTAAAATTAATTCTGCCATCTTGCTAATTAAACTATCCATATTCTGTTCTTTTTCTTGTACTCTTTGTTGTATTACACTTTGTACTTTATCAATTTTTTCATTCGCTAAATCAATCGCTTTATCTTCTATTTGTTTATCTAATGCTTTTATTTTCTTTTCAAAAACATCTGGTGCTGTTGAATATAAATCATCATAACCAGCTCTCAAAGCTTTATCTAATCCAAATACTTCTGCTTGATCTCTATTATAGGCAACATATAATAATTCTACTAATTCATTAGAATTTAATATTTTTCCGCTCACTGAGCAAGCTGATAATGTAGCAATCATAGCTTGAGCTTTTGTATATAATTCTGAAAATGCCATACTTCTTATTTCTTCGTTATTATAATTTTCATTTTGCCCTTCTTCTTGATAATAAGACAAAATAATATAATATTGTTTATTTAAAACATTTCTATTTAAACTCATCTTTTCTGTATGGTAAACAATATCTTTTCCATATTCTAATAGATTTTTTTGTTTAGTTATTTCATAAAAATATCCTTCTAGTTCTTCTTTGGCATATTCTCCTGATTCTTGCATTTTATGATAATCATATCTCATGTGATTATATTTGTCTTCTATTTTCTTTATTTCATTTTTGTATGTATTAATACTACTTTCTAAATTTATCGTTCTGGTTTGAATATAAATTTGAATAGGATGCCTTAATGTATTTAAAAATTGTTGAAACCCTTCTTCTACTCCTACTTTTTCTACTTGAGACATTAAATCATAATTTACTCCTTGGCATTGTATAACCATTAAATATCTCTTTCCTTTTTTTTGTACAATCATATTATCTTCTATTTTGTCAAATTCCATAAAATTAATTAATGGTTGTACATTATAATTTGTACTAACCGATGATTTTCTTTTCTCTTTGTTGCTTTTTATTTCTTTTGATGATAATTTTAGTTTTTCTTCTGATTTCTTTTGTTCTCTATTTGCCTTTGTTTTTAAAATTAAGTACCAAATACACAAAATACCCAATATAACAATCATAAAGATTAATACAATTGAAAGGATACTTGATATCATATTTTCATCACTCATCTTTAGTTTCCTCCATTTTACCTATATTGACATAAATTTTATTTTTTTCTTTTTTAAATTTTATAGCTCTTTTGATTACCTCATCAATATTTTCTCCTCCAGCATTTTTCGTAATAGAAAAAGCAGCCGAATCTGGAACTTTAAAAGTACCAATAACAAATCCAATTACTCCCAATATTCCCATAATGATAAAACCTATCATATTTAAGTTAATCATCTTACAGATAAGAAAAAACAAAAAACCAATTCCTATCCCTACTGTAGCATAAATTAGTGCCTTTGTAGAAAATATAAACAATATCCTACCTTCTCCCTTTACATTTCTTGGTATATTATATGTATTCACTTTATTCCTCCTTAACTTTTGATAATTCTACTTATTATCATTATAACAAAAAAATACGAAAATTGTAATATTTTTGCCTAAATAATATTATTTTAATAGAACTGTAATAAAAATGTAACAAAAAAAGACCTCTATTCTATAGAGATCTTCTAATTTTAATTTTTATGTTAAGCTACTTTAATACCTGTTGCAAAGTCATAAACAATTTGAGCAAATGCTGAAGCGGCAAAAACTAGCGCTGCTCCAATTATATATGGCAACATTGTCTTTTTGTATTCTGCTTTTTCTTCTGCACTTCCCATCATATACTTAATACCTAAGACAATCAAAATAATAACAGAAATAACAATTCCTACTGTTTGAAGAATACCAACAATATCATTACCAACATTTTGAATCTTTCCTGTTCCTATAGATGGGTCTCCAGTCATTGAACTAGGTTCAAATGGTGCTGCTAATACATTAGAAGCAATGGAAATAAGTACTAAAACAATTAACAATACATTAACTATTTTTAAAACTTTTTTATTCATAACTTGTCCTCCTTTTATTCAATTTATATCCTTATCTCATTTTGCCTATTATGAGAATCTTAATAACAAAATAACCTACTTAACATCTATTATATCATTAAGTGTTTATTTTTGCAACTTTTGTCAAAAAAATTACTAAATATCAATTTATTTTTACCTGTTCCATAAAAGAAAAAATCAATTGTGGTATGGTACTCATTGAAAATATTAAAACTGCTCCAAGAAAATAAGGTAACAATGTTTTTTTGTATTCGGCTTTTTCCTCTACACTTCCCATCATATATCTTAATCCTATTCCTATTAATACAATAACAGATAATACAATACCTATATTTTGTATAATGCCTAAAACTTTTCCTACTTTATTGGTAAACTGTACAGGATTACTCACACTTCCTTTATACGCTTCCAATCCTCCTAAATCCGTTATGGTACTTGCATAAGAAAAATGAACAAATAAGGAAATTATCGCTAATATTGTTAACAGTATAGTAAAAGCCTTTACTTTTCTTTTCATTTTTATCACTCCATTCACTTATTTTATATTTCTCCTAATAAAGTTACCATTAACTGCCATATAACAAAAGCTCCAAATATAACTACACAGCCAACAATGTATGGTGTTAGTAGCTCTTTTACTTTTGCTTTTGCATCTATACTTCCTGTCATAAATTGAATGCCTAATATGCCACCAACAATTACCGATGCAGCAATTCCTACTGCCAACAATATACCAGAAATAGTTTTTGAAAAATTAGATAAGCTAGTTGTTGCATTTGTTCCAAGAGGATGAATATTAGCACCTGTCTTTGCTCCCATAAATTTTTCTGCATCACTAACAACATCCTCAATTGAACTAACTGATGTTGTAGGGTTTCCCTCATGTTCTGGATTATTATAAATAATATCATTACCACCACTATTCTGTCCTGAATTTTGACCTGCAGCACTTGAACTAGGTGGAACTACACCATAATTATTTTTACATTTACTAATTATTCCATCTAATATATCATTTTTAGGGTCACTACCAGCAGCACCATAACTACTAGCATTATTTGATTTCAATCCTTCTGCTTGTTTAGCTAGTCTACCTGTTGTTGTTCCTTTTTTTATACCATTAATTATTTTTTCATCAACTGTCTTCTTTATTTTATCATCCGTTATATTCCTATAAGCTCCTTTATGAAAAGCACCTAATACATTACTAAATGTTATTACTTCCTGATAATCTAATTCTTCTACTTTAACTTCTTGTATCTTATCGATAATCTTTTGGTGTGTTGCTTTATTTTTAGCATCTTCTAAATTACTTTTATCAAATTTAATCCCTCCCACATTATAATACTTGTCACTTTCATTATCTGCGTGGGATATGCTTACCCATAACAAACTAATTTCTATAAAAATTAAGATAATGGCTACTATCTTCCTTCTCATTTTACCCCCTCCCTTCAAATTCTATTTTTTTCTTCTCTTACTTATCATTATACTTTATTTCTCGTTTTTTTTCAACTTATTACCCTTTTTTATCTATTTTTTCGTTATTCTCTCAATAAAAGACAAAAAGCATTAGAAAAAATCTAATGCTTTTTTGGCGGAGACGAGAGGATTCGAACCTCCGTACCCCTTGCGAGATAAACACCTTAGCAGGGTGCCGCTTTCGACCACTCAGCCACGTCTCCATAGTTGAATTTTTTGTATATCTTCATTCAGTCGGTTATCTGTACTTTTTCACTTAGGCACATCCTCATTTTTATCAATAAAAGTTAGATATAGCTTTTACATCTAACTTTTACGTTTGGCGGAGAGGGTGGGATTCGAACCCACGGTACGCTATTAACGCACGCCAATTTTCAAGACTGGTGCCATAAACCAACTCGACCACCTCTCCTTATCTTGGACAATGTCTAGCAACAATACTTATCTTAGCATTTTTACTGTCATTTGTCAAGAGTAATTTTTAGATTTTTTTATTTTACTGGTTAACTTATGGCCTGTTGAATAGCTTGTTGTTCTTCCTCAGAAAGAGTATAATGAGATTTCGCTTGTTCTACTGGTTTGGCATAAATATTTGACATTTCTCTAGAATAGATCCCATTTAATACTACTCCATTATTATTTTCATCTAATAAGGCTAAAGCAAAACTTAAATCACTTCCTGTATCTTTAAATGCACTATATCTAACCATACCAATTTTCTGAATACACTGGCTTAAGTTATGATCTATATTTTGTATTTTTTTTACTAAATTTGCATTTTGTCCTTCTACTTTTTCTACACGATACATATAATTGTCTAAATCTTCTTCTAATGTTTTACCATTACCAAGTTTTCTCATGAATTCTTGATACCTTCTATTTAAATGGGAAAATTTACAACATAGAATAATAAACCCTAATAGCAATATAATAATTATTCCCCATAAAATCAATAAAAATATATCCGTCCTCAATAATTCCATTAAAATTTCCATAAATACCTCTTTCCTTTGTTTTTTATTGTATTAATCCTAAAATTCTTTCTAAATCATCATTAGAAGTATATTCAATGATAATTTTCCCTCTTCTTTTACCAACGTCTAACCTAACTTTAGAACCAAAAAAGTTTTGGAAGTTATCTTCTATACTTTTATATAAAATATGGTTCCTGTCTTGTTGTTCTTTCGTTTCTTTTATTTTGGTTTTATTTTCTACTTGTCTAACGGTTGCTCCTCTTTCTATCATTTGTAAAGCTGTTTTATATTGCTTTTCTGGATCGGTTATTGCTAATAAGGCTTTACAATATCCTTCTGTAATCTTTCCTTCTTTTGCCATTTCTAATACACGTGGTTCTAAATTTAACACACGTACCCAATTAGCAATTGTGCTTCTTCCTTTTCCTAATTTTTTAGCTACTTCCTCTTGTGACATCCCATAATTTTCGATTAGTGTTTTGATTCCCATTGCTTTTTCTACTGGATTTAAGTCTTCTCTTTGCATATTTTCAATTAAAGAAATTTCAGAATTCACTTTTTCATTATCTTCTCTAATAATAGCTGGTATTTCTTTTAAACCTGCAATTTTCGAAGCTCTCCATCTTCTCTCTCCTGCAATAATACTATAATATCCCTCTTTTTGTGTTACCACGATTGGTTGTATCAGACCATATTCTTTAATGGATTGAGCTAGTTCTTCTAATGCCTCCTGGTCAAATCTCTTTCTTGGCTGGTCTCGATTTGGCTCAACCTCTGTTATTTTTAATTTTTTTAGTGTATCATTCTCTTGTACTTGCTCTTCTGCTGGTGCTGGTCCAAATAATGCATCTAGACCTTTTCCTAATCCTGTCATTTTTGCCATTTTTCCTCCCCCTTTTCTCCTACATCATGTGTTTTGCTTTTTTTTCTTCTTCATTCATCTTTAAAAATTCCTTTGTGAATTTTAGATAACTCTTAGCACCTTTTGATTTGGCATCATATTCTGTAATTGGCATTCCATAACTTGGTGCTTCACTTAAACGAACATTTCTAGGAATAACTGTTTTGTATACTTTATTATCAAAATATTTTTTTACTTCTTTTACTACTTGATTAGAAAGATTTGTTCTAATGTCATACATAGTAAGTAAAGCTCCCTCAATTTGTATATTTTTATTTAAGTGTTTTTTTACTAAGTTGATGGTATTCAATAATTGACCCAATCCTTCTAAAGCAAAATATTCACATTGTACAGGTATTAAAACACTGTCTGAAGCAGTAAAAGAATTTAAGGTAATTAATCCTAAGGATGGTGGACAATCAATTAAGATATAATCAAATTGTTCTTTTATCCCTTCTAATTTTTCTTTTAATCTTTGTTCTCTTGACATCATAGATACAAGTTCTACTTCTGCTCCTGCTAAACTAATATTAGAAGGGCATATCTTTAAACTTTTAATCATGGTATCTTGTATGGCGTCTTTGATTTCTGTTTCATTAACGAGAATATCATATGTTGAAAATTCTACTTCTTTTTCTACACCTAATCCACTAGTTGCGTTGCCTTGTGGATCAGCATCAATTAATAATACTTTTTTTCCTCTCTTTGCTAGAATAGTACCTAAGTTAACTGTTGTTGTAGTTTTTCCAACGCCACCCTTTTGATTAGCTACTGATATAATTTTTCCCAATTTGATTGCCTCCCTATTTTTAGTTAATATTTATCTATAAATTACTTTCATCTCATACTATTATGATATATAAAGATAAGAAAAAAGTCAATAAAAATTTTGAAATTTATTGACTTTTTTCTTATTTTATTGGCTCTTTAGAAGGTGTACCTGGTTTCCTTGGATATTGAGATGGAGTTGGCTTAACTTTACGAATAATAAGGATATTTCTTTTTATCTCACTTTTAGGCAATGTAAACGTTTTTATGGTTTCCATTTTTCCTCCTAAGATAGAAATAGCTTTTTTACTTTGTTGTATTTCTTCTTCTATATGAGAACCTTTCATGCTAATTACATATCCATTTACTTTTACTAGTGGCATTAAATATTCTGATAAAGTAGATAAATTGGCTACTGCTCTAGATGTTGCATAATCAAATTTCTCTCTAAATTTTTTATTTTTTCCTATTTCTTCTACACGTGCATGAACACATTCTATCTTTGTTAATTGTAAATTTTGAATAACTTCATCTAAAAACCTAATTCTCTTGTTTAGAGAATCAAGCAAAGTAATTTCGATATCTTCTCGAATAATTTTTAAAGGAATTCCTGGAAATCCAGCTCCTGTTCCTACGTCAATTAATTTGGCATTTTCTCCTATTTGTTTGGCAATAGTCATAGAATCTACAAAATGTTTTACAATAATTTCTTCTGGTTGAGTAATTGCCGTTAAATTTATTTTTTTATTCCACGTCAATAATTGTTCCATATAAAAATAAAATTGTTCGATCTGTTTTTTTTCTAATAAAATTCCTATTTCTTGACAAAGATCTTTCATCATTTGATTGAATTCTTCTTTTAACATATTGACTCCTTTACTTATGATTTAATTGTTGTAAATATACCAATAAAACTGAGATATCTGCTGGAGATACTCCTGATATTCTAGAGGCTTGTCCTATAGATTGTGGATTATATTTACTTAATTTCTGTCTTCCCTCTAAGCTAATTCCTTTTATTGTCTCATAATCTATTTTTTCTGGTAAAATTTTATTTTCTAGCTTTTTGAATTTTTCTACTTGTGTCTCTTGCATTTTTATATAGCCTTCATATTTTATTTGTATTTCTACTTCTTTTCTTTCTGGTTTTGTTAAATTTGGTCTTTCTTTATCAATTTTTGCTAATTTTTCATAATCCAATTCTGTTCTTTTTAATAATTCTGACATTTTTGTTCCTGTTGATAATGGTGAAGTTCTATTTTTTTCTAACCATTGATTTACTTCTTCACTTGGCTTTACTACTGTACTTTTTAATCGCTTAATTTCGTTTTCCATGTTTTCTTTTTTCTGTCTAAATTTTTCATATCTTTCATCGGAAATTAACCCAATGGTGTGTCCTATCTCTGTTAATCGTAAATCAGCATTGTCTTGCCTTAATAATAACCTATATTCAGCTCTAGAAGTCATCATTCGATAAGGTTCATTTGTTCCTTTTGTGACAATATCATCAATTAAAACACCAATATAACCTTGGGTTCTATCTAAAACAAGTGGTTCTTTTCCTTTTATCTTTTGGACAGCATTAATTCCAGCAATCAATCCTTGACAACCCGCTTCTTCATATCCAGAAGTTCCATTAATTTGTCCAGCCATAAATAATCCTTCTATTCCTTTATATTCTAAAGAAAGTTTCAATTGAGAAGGATCAATACAATCATACTCAATAGCATATGCTGGTCTAGTAAATTCTGCTTTTTCTAATCCTGGAATTGTACGATATAAAGCAATTTGTACGTCTTCTGGCAAAGAAGAACTCATTCCTTGGATATACATTTCTTCTGTATCCATTCCTACTGGTTCTACAAACGCCTGATGTCTTGGTTTATCATGAAAACGGATTACTTTATCTTCAATGGATGGACAATATCTAGGACCTGTTCCTTCAATGATTCCTCCATACAAAGGAGATCGATGTATGTTTTGTCGAATAATGTCGTGAGTCTTCTCATTGGTATATGTTAAATAACAATCTACTTGTTTAAAATCTTTTGGCTCATTTTCAAAAGAAAAAGCCTCTATACCATTATCTCCTTTTTGTACTTCCATTTTACTAAAATCAATACTTCTTCTATTAATTCTTGCAGGCGTTCCTGTTTTAAAACGAATTAATTCTATGCCCAATCTATTTAAACATTGTGACAATTGGTTAGCTGATGCTACTCCATCTGGTCCACTTTCTTTACAGAAATCTCCTATGAATATTTTTCCCCTTAAATAGGTTCCTGTGGCTAAAATAACTGTTTTGACTTTATATATTGCTCCTAAATCTGTTTTAATGGCTACTATTTTTCCATCTTCTACTTGAATATCTACAATTTCTCCTTGCTTTACTTCTAAATTTTCTTGTTTCTCTAATGTGTGTTTCATTTCTGCTTGATATTTTTTTCGATCGGCTTGTGCTCTTAAAGAATGTACAGCTGGTCCTTTAGATGTATTTAACATTTTTATTTGTATCATGGTTTTATCAATGTTTTTTCCCATTTCTCCACCAAGAGCATCAATTTCTCTAACTAAATGTCCTTTTGAGCTTCCTCCTATATGAGGATTACATGGCATATTAGCAATTGCTTCTAAACTAATAGAAAATATTAGTGTTTTCATTCCTAATCTAGCTGCTGCTAAAGCTGCTTCACATCCAGCATGACCTGCACCAACTACTGCTACATCATATTCTCCTGCTATATAATTCATTTTTTTCTCCTTTTTTATTTATTTTTTGTAGAACCATTCACTTCCTTGTGGAACAAAAATCACTGTTTTCAAGTATGATTAATAATATTTTACTTATCAGTTTTTGTTTGTTGCTTTTTATAAAAATCCCACTTTTCGCTTATTTTTATATAGTTTGTCCTATTTTATCTAGTCTGTTTTTTGCTTTTTAATAAAATTTAACCTATGGTTTTTTATTTATGTAACCCAAACATATTTATGTGTAATATTTTGATTGTTAAAATATTGATTTATCTTCCACATTTTTTCCTTTTGTCTCTCTTGTCTCTAAATTGTATTTATTTTGATTTTATTTGTCGAGGTATATAGTATTATTGTTTTTGTATAAAAACCTTTTATTTTTTATTTTAATGGTTTGTGATTGAAACTATTTTCCTAAACAAAACTTAGAAAATATTTCATTAATAATATCTTCACTAGCAACTTCTCCTGTTATTTTTCCTAAATCTTCCAATACATATTGGATAAATATAGCAATAATATCTAATGGCATATTTTTTTGTAAGGCGTCTTGTGTTTTTTTCACATTTTGTATCGCTTTAGCGATTAACTTCTTATGTCTAAGATTAGTAATCATATTTTCATTATCTAAATTAATTTCATCTAAATGAAATAGATTCGTTATTTCTTGATTTAACGTTTCTATACCCATATAATTTAATGCAGAAATTTTTATTATGTGTGTACTTACGTTAGTTAACCTTTCGTCCTGTTCACTTAAAACTGGTTGCAAATCAATTTTGTTTAATAAAATAATTGATTTTTTATTTTTGATAAGTTTTAATATGTCTAAATCTTCTACAGATAATTCTTTTGTACTATCAAAAATAGCAATAATCAAATCAGCTTCTTTTGTTATTTCTTTAGCTTTAGCTATACCTATTTTTTCTACTTCATCTTTTGCTTGCCTAATTCCTGCTGTATCAATTAATTTTAGAGGTATTCCATTAATAGTAACTAATTCCTCTATGGTATCTCTAGTTGTGCCTTCGTATTCTGTTACAATTGCTCTTTCCTCTTTTAAAATAGCATTTAAAAGTGATGACTTTCCTGCATTGGGCTTTCCTATAATTACTGTTTTTATTCCATCCTTAAGAATTTTTCCATAATGAAAACTGTTCTCTAACATGATTAATTGTTTCTCTACTTTTATTAACATATTTATTATCTGTTGATTCGTAACATCTTCTATATCATATTCAGGATAATCAATAGATACTTCAATATTAACCATGACATCTAAAATGTCTTTTTTTATCTCTGCTATTTGTTTTGATAAAAAACCTTGTAATTGTTTAATGCCTGTTTTGGCTTCTCTTTCTGATTTTGCATGAATAACGTCAATAACCGATTCTGCTTGCAATAAGTCTATTCTCCCATTCAAAAACGCCCTTTTGGTAAATTCTCCTGGTTCTGCTAATTTAGCACCATTATCTAAACATAGTTCTAAAATTCTTTTTACGATTACATTTCCACCATGGGAATTAATTTCACACATATTTTCTGTTGTATAACTTTTAGGTGCTTTAAAATAGGAAACTAATACTTCATCGATAATTTCTTCTTCTTTCATAATGTTTCCATATTTTATGGTATAACCTTTAATATTTTCTATCTTCTGTTTCGTTTTTGGTTTAAAAATTTTTTCTAAAATCGTAAAACATTCTTCTCCACTCATTCGGATAATTCCTATTCCTCCAATTCCGTGGCGCCGTAGATATGGATGCTATTGTACTCATTTTATTTTCTCCTTTATTATGATGATATTTTTTATTTTATCACATTATGTTAATTTTTAAAATACTTTTTATAAAAATCCTAAAAATAAAAGAGGTCTTAGAACAAGATTACAAAATAATTTGTAAAATCTGACCTTTGACCTCTGATTTTATCATACTTTATCATAATTTTTTAACGATACGACTATTCTTCTATATGGTTCTTCTCCTATGCTCATTGTTTCAATTTTTGTGTTTTTTTGTAACTTACTATGAATAATTTTTCTTTCATAGGCTTGCATAGGTTCTAACTTAATAGATTTTTTTGTTCTTACCACTGTTCTTGCTACTTTCTCTGCTAATTCTTGTAATGTTTTTTCTCTTTTTGCTTTATATCCTTCTACATCTAAGATAACTCTAACTTTATTATGAATTCCTTTGCCTGCAATTGCTGATAAAATATTCTGTAAAGCATAAAGAGTTTCTCCTCTATAGCCAATTAAATATCCTAAATTTTCGTTTGTTATGTCAACATTTAAATAAGAATCTGTACTTTTTATGATATATTTCGTATTTTCTGGTAAATGTAAAACAAATTGTTTTAAAAAAGTTTCTAGATTTTCCTTTGCTTTGTCTCGTTCTTCTTGGCTTAATTCAATTTCTTTTTTTATACTATGTGTTACTTTACTTTCTTCTATTGCTCTGTTTTTTAATTTCATTTCTACTTTAACCACTCTAGGTGTTAAAATACTAAAAAAACTTCTTTTGTCTTCACTTTCTAAAACTTTAATTTCTACACAGTCTCTTGAAACGTTTAATTGTTTTAACCCTTTTTCAATTGCTTCATTTGTAGTCTTTCCTTCAGAAATAATCGTTTTTTCCATTTATTGCTCCTCCTCATCATCTTCCTTGATGACTCTATTTAATATTATTCTTTCTAGAATCATAAGTATATTGCTCATTAACCAATACAATGCTAATCCTAATGGAGCAACAAAGGCTATAGAAATTGACATAATTGGCATCATCCAAGACATCATTTTATTGGTTTGCATTACAGCATCCACTTCATTTTCTTCTTGTTTTGACTCTAATTCTTTTCCTGTTTCTCCATCAATAACAGTTTCTTTCTTTTTACTTATCTGATTCTGTTGCATAGTTGTTGTCATTCTAATTGAAATAAAAGAAGATAA
Source organism: uncultured Clostridium sp. (assembly GCA_947568535.1). Lineage (GTDB taxonomy): Bacteria > Bacillota > Clostridia > TANB77 > CAG-508 > CAG-269. The sequence goes on from CANOPF010000008.1 coordinate 30,701, forward strand.
TATATATAAAATTGGTATAATATAAACAGTATAATCTGCCATATTTTGCTGTGGTATTTTACTTAAATCTAGACCAAAAAAACTCATTTGTATATTTAATTTATCTACCATTGCATCTTCTGGATTTCTCTCTTTTAACCACTGATATTCTCTAATCAAATCAATTTCTGGATAAACTTTACTAACTTCTCTACCCTCTTCTTGTAATTGATTTACATATTTATGAATATCTTCTGATGAAAGCTTTTCCATATAAGTGATTGGACTTCTTACTAAATAAAAAATAGATAATAAAAGTAACATTTGGATAATGGCAGTCAAACATCCACTAAATGGACTCATTTTTTCTGTCTTATAAAGGTTCATAATTTCTTGATTCATTTTTTCTGGATCATTTTTATATTTAAATTGTAAAACCTTCATCTTTTCTTGCATCTGTGCACTTTTCTTCATTGTTTTTTGCTGTTTTATGGATAAAGGTAACAATAATAATTTTATGGTAATCGTAAATAATATAATAGCAATCCCATAATTATTTACAATATTGTATAAAAATGATAATAAATAACCAAAAAAATTGGCAAAAAATTCAAACATTAATTCATTCCTCCTAGCTCTATTTTAATGGATCATATCCTCCCTTTGAAAAAGGATTGCATTTTAATATTCGATAAATTCCTTTTATCGATCCTTTTCCTGCTCCATATTTTTGAATGGCCTGTTTCGTATATTCTGAGCAAGTTGGATAATATTTGCAATGAACATTTTTACTTTCTATCCAGACAGATATATGCTTTTGATACATATGAATAAATCCTATCAGTATTTTTTTCATCTATCTTCCTCTATCATTTTTGCTTTATCAAAGATTTCTTTCATATCTCTTTTTATATTCTGAAAAGTAGCCTTTTCTATATTGATTTTCTTTTTCCATAAAAAAATGATAGAATTTCCTTCTTTGAGTATTGTTTCATACAATCGATAATTTTCTCTGATCAATCTTTTTATCTTATTTCTTTTAACTGCATTGGCTAATTTTACACCAATAGCAATTCCTAAATAATTTATATCTTGTTTTCCATGTTGCCTAACAAAAGCTTCTATATATTTTCCAGAATAATACTTCCCTTTTGATAAAACATTTCTAAATTCATAATTTTTTTTCATCATTTTCGTTTTTTTCATGGTACTTTTTTCCTTTCTTTCACACTAAATATAAGGAAAAAATCTAATTTTTAAGGTAATTATGTTGAAAAGGCTCGCTTGTGCGGCCTTAACATCATCACAAAAACATAATTATGCTGTCAATTTTTTTCTACCTTTTGCTCTTCTTGCTTTTAATATATTTCTTCCAGCTCTTGTTTTCATTCTTTTCATAAATCCATGTTCTTTCTTTTCTTGTCTATTTTTTGGTTGAAATGTTCTTTTCATTTTCCCTACACCTCCTACTGATAATCAACAAGTATATCGATTATACCTCATGGCAATATTAAAAGTCAAGTAATTTTATTATTTTTTTGCAAAAAAACTTAAGGATTTAAGGGATTTGACTATTTTTAGATTTCTTTTATTTTATACTTTTTATGTAACTTTTTATTGTCATTTTACCATGATCGAAAAAAAAATATATAGTTTTCCACAGTTTTTTTTGGTTTTATCCACAGAAAAAAATTTTTTTCCACAATTTTATTGACTTATTATATATAAATCTGTTATGATTGGGGGGTAAAAAATTTTAAGAGATTTTGACTGAAAATACTTGAATTTCTGTTCGTATAAAATCGTCTTTTTTTTACAAATATATGACAAAGTTATCAACAATTGTGGATAACTTTGTGGATAACTCAAATTTAGAAGGGATGATTTTAATGGCTCTTGAAAAAGAAGAACTAATGGAAAAAATAAAAAACGAATTAAGACCAGAACTTACTAAAATCTCTTTTGACACTTGGATTAGTCCGTTAAACATTCGAAGTATTGATGGAAGCCACATTGTATTTACGACTGTTTCCGAATTCCAAAGAGATTTTGTTGAAAATAAATATAAACCTTTGCTTTTAAATACTTTAAGATTTATTACGAATAAAGACTGGACATATACAGTTATTGATTTAGAAAAAGAGGCATTGAAGGGAGAAGAAAATATCATTTCAGAAGACAAACCTAATGGCAATTCAATAGAAGTGGAATCAAACAAGTCAACATTAAATCCTAAATATACCTTTGAAACATTTGTTGTAGGCGATAATAACAAATTTGCACATGCCGCCGCTTTAGCTGTTGGAAATGAACCAGCCAATTCTTACAATCCTTTATTTTTGTATGGGGGAGTAGGATTAGGAAAAACTCACTTAATGCACGCTATTGGAAATAGAATATTAGAAAATAATAGAAATTGCAATGTATTATATGTAACCTCTGAGAAATTTACCAATCAATTAATAAACGCCATAAAAGATAATAAAAATGAGATTTTTAGAAATAGATATAGAACAATCGATGTTTTACTTATTGATGATATTCAATTTATAGCAGGGAAAGAAAGAATTCAAGAAGAGTTTTTCCATACCTTTAATTCTTTATATGAAGATAGAAAACAAATTATTATCTCTAGTGATAAGCCACCAAGAGATATTCCTTTTTTAGAAGATAGATTAAAATCAAGATTTGAATGGGGACTTTTAGCAGATATATCTTGTCCAGACTACGAAACACGTTTTGCTATTTTAAGAAAAAAAGCACAAGATGAAAACGTAATCATTGATGACTATATTCTTTCTAATATAGCCAATAAAATAGATTCTAATATTCGAGAATTAGAAGGAGTATTTAATAAAGTAGTTGCTAGAGCTTCGTTAACACATAGTCCAATTACCATTGAATTAGCAGAAAAAATTATTAATGAATTTAAATATGAAAGCGAAAAAGTAATTTCTTGTGATTTTATTAAAGAAACTGTTGCAAAATATTTTAGCATAAGCAAAGAAGACTTATCTGGAAATAAACGATCAAATGACATTGCTTTTCCAAGACAGATTGCCATGTATCTATGTAGAGAAATTGCCAATATGTCTTATCCTCAGATAGGAGTGGACTTTGGAGGAAGAGATCATTCTACTGTTATGCATGGATGCAAAAAAATAGAAAAAGAAATGAAAGAAAAAAATAACACTAAATTAATTGTGGATAGTGTGAAAAACATTATCATTGATGGGAAACAATCATAAAGTAAAACAAATTCAAACCTTTTTAAAATTTGTGTTTGAAAAAACATTGTTTGTTAAAACAATAATCAAGTCGTTCTTACGGAAACTATACATTGAATATCCACACCCCTATGTGAATAACCTGTTTATAACCTGTGTATATCTAAGAATTTAAGAAATCAATTGGAAACCTGTGGATAAATTAATAAGTTTTCCACTAAGTTATAAACATGATTTTTACTAGGGCTTGTAACTTTCAACATAGTTTTCCACAGTTTCCACAGTGCCTAATACTATTACTACTAATAATATTATATTAAATATAAAGGAGGAAACAAGATGAAAATTGTTTGTTATAAGGATAAAATCCTTAAAGCAATTAATTCCGTAGTAAAGGGTGTAGCTTCAAAAACAACTATGCCTGTACTTGAAGGAATATTAATCCAAACCAATGATAAAGAAATAAAATTAACTACCTATGATTTAGAAATAGGAATTGAATACATTATGGAATGTGAAGTAAAAGAACAAGGAAATACAGTAGTCAATGCTATTATGTTTAGCGAAATCATTAGAAAACTACCAGATACAGAAATTTATATTTCCTTAAATGAACAAAAATTATTAGAAATTGAATGTGAAGGCTCTTTATACAAATTAGCAACAATGAATCCAGAAGAATTTCCAGAATTACCTAAAATTGAAGTAGAAAATTCTATTGAAGTAGAGCAAAATTTATTGAAAACGATGATAAGAAAGACAATATTTGCCGTAAGTACAGAGGAAAGTAGACCAATCTTTACAGGATGTTTATTCGAAATTGAAAATAATAAGCTAACATTAGTTTCAGTAGATGGTTTCCGATTAGCTTTAAGATCAATGTATTTAAATAAACAGACAAACAACTTTAAAGCTGTTATACCAGGAAAAACTTTAAATGAAGTGAATAAAATTATTTCCGATTCATTTGAAACAATAAAAATTGGAGTAGCCAAAAATCAAGCTCTATTTGAAATGGATAACTGCAAAATAGTAACAAGAATTTTAGATGGGGAATTTTTAAATTATAAAAATGTCATTCCAAGTAATTGGGAAACCAGAATCAAAGTAAATAAAAGTAATATACAAAATAGTTTTGAAAGAATAAGTTTAATATCAGCATCAACAGTTGAAAAAGAAAAAAAGTATCCAGTAAAGGTTCAAGTCGATATAGGAAAAGTAATTATTTCGTGTACTAACCAAACGGGTGATGCAAAAGAAGAGTTATATGTTTCTACAGAAGGGAAAAATTTAGAAGCAGGATTTAATCCTAAATATTTTTTAGATAGTTTAAAAGCAATAGAAGATGAAGAGGTCTATATCGAATTTGGAACAAGTATATCACCATGTTTAATAAAATCGATTGAAAATAATGACTATACTTATATGATTTTACCAATTCGATTAAAAGAAGATTAAAGAAAGGTAGAAGAAATTCTGCCTTTAAAATTTTTATGAAAAGTTTTCCACAAATGATTATATCATTGTGGAAAAAACAGAAATAAAAGAAAAAAATAGCTAAAAATAGTAAAAAAAAGAAAATAAAAGAAAAACCAATATAAATAGTATAGAATAAATTTATATGATTTTAAAAAAAATATAATAAGTTAATTTGCCATAATTTGGATAAAAAAATAGCAAAAAGTTAAGCAAATAGAAAAGACTCACGAAAATCAAAAATAAGGCTTTTTTATTTTTTAGTCATATAAATATAATAGCAGAAAAAATAGAATAAAATAGAATAAATTAGGAAAAAAAAGATAAAAAAAGATAAAAATATACACAAATGGAGAATAATATGTGGATAAAAGAAATAAAAATTAATGATTTTAGGAATTATAAACAACAAGAAATAAAATTAAACCCCAATATTAATTTATTTTATGGAGAAAATGCACAAGGAAAGACAAATATTATAGAAGCTATATTTTTAAGTAGTATGGGAAAGTCTTTCCGAGCAAAAAAAGATAAAGAAATGATAAAAGTAAATAGTGAAAAATCAGAAGTAGAAATACAATATCAAAAAATAGATAGGGAAGGAAAAATAAAAATTGAATTATCCAATAAAAAAAGTGTTTTTATCAATGGAATAAAAATAAAAAAATTAAGTGAATTATTAGGAAAGGTAAATATTATTATTTTTACTCCTGATGATATTAATATTTTAAAAGGATCTCCACAAAATAGAAGAAGATTTTTAGATATTATGATTAGTCAATTAAAACCAAATTATATGTATTAT
>CANOPF010000009.1 GCA_947568535.1 uncultured Clostridium sp.
TCTTCAAAAGTTATAATCTCTGAAACCATATCAAAATCAAGTATTACATGTCTTGTTTTAGTTGTAGCACTGATACACATTCCACATGGCTTGTAAAAGGAAACATATCTACTAGTTGTATACTTGTCACTTCATATAGAGCCTCAACTCTAGCTAAATCTCTCACTAAAGTAGCTGGATTACAACTAATATAAATCAATTTTTTAGGCAAAACGCCTAAAATATTTTCTATCGTTTTATTATCCAACCCCTTCCTAGGAGGATCAACCATAACAATATCTGGAATAATCTTTCCATTGTGAATCAACTCATGTAAAACATTTTCAACATCTCCAGCAAGAAAAGTTACATTATCAATCTGATTGAATTTAGCATTTTCTATTGCCATCTCTACCGCTTCATTTACTATTTCAATACCATATACTTTTTTAGCAAATTTCGACATAAACAATGAAATTGTACCAATACCACAATATAAATCAAATACAACATCTTTTTTTGTTATCTTTGCACTTTCTACACCGATTTGATACAATCTTTCTGCCTGTACAGGATTAACTTGATAAAAAGATAGTGGAGATATCTTAAAAGTATATTCTCCTAATTTATCCTCTATATAGCCTTTACCATATAAATTAATATTCTTTTGTCCTAAAATAACATTTGTATTTTTTGTATTAATATTCTTTATTATTGTCTTTACCTTAGGAAAACGATTTGTGATTTCTTTAACAAATTCTCTTTCTTCTGGAAATGACTCACCATTTATAACCAAAATACACATAATTTGATCTGTTTTGATTGCTATTTTAGTCACAATATGCCTTATTAAACCTTCTCCTGTTTTCTCATTATAAATACTAATTTTATGTTTAACAAAATAATTAAAAATAAACTTTGCTATTTCTTCTGTGGTTTGATTTTGAATATAACAAGTATGAATAGGCACAATGTCATGTGTTCTATCTGCAAATACTCCCATAACAGGTTGACCATTCTTATTTATACCAATAGGATATTGTGCTTTATTTCTATAATGATATGGATCTTCCATTCCTACTACAGGTTGTACTTCTATGCTATGTCTTAATGTTTTATTTACTAAACTTTGCACTGCATTTTGCTTCATCTTCAATGTTTCTTCATACTGAACATGTCTTAGTTTACACCCTCCACATCTTTTGTATGTAGTACAATCGCTATCTATTCGATAACTTGATGCAGATAAAATTGATAATATTTTTCCAAAAGCATGTGATGATAAAACTTTCACAATAAGGATTCGAACTTTTTCACCTTTTATCGCATTAGGAATAAAAATGGTAAAATTATCTATTTTAGCAATACCTTCTCCTGCAAATCCATTGTCTATAATGTCTACTATATATTCTTTATTTTTTTCTATCAAAATGCTCATTTTTTTCTCCATATTTTCTATTTTTCTAAATTTTTTAGCCAATAAACCTATCTTCCATCTCTCCTCCTCTATATCTCAATCCTTTTGATAAATTTATCTTTTATTAATTCTTTGAGTAACCTATTCTTTTGCTTTTCTAATCTGGAGTCATCTTGTAAAACTTTCCAAGCAACACTTTGAACTAGCTTTAACATCGACATATCCTCAAATAGATTGGCTATTTTAAATTCTGGTAATCCATGTTGCATTGTTCCAAAAAAATCACCTGCTCCCCTTAATTCTAAGTCTTTCTCGGATATAACAAATCCATCATTGGTATTACACATAACTTTCATTCTTTCTCTTAAAACTTTACTTTTTCCTTCAAATTTTAAAATACAATAAGATTGACTATGTCCTCTACCTACTCTTCCTCTTAACTGATGTAATTGTGCTAAACCAAATCTTTCTGCATTTTCAATTACCATAATATTACTATTAGGTACATCGACCCCTACTTCAATTACTGTGGTAGAAATCAAAATATCTATTTCTCCTAATTTAAATCTTCCCATAATATCTTCTTTTTCTTTTGGCTTCATCTTTCCATGTATACATTCTACTCTATATTGTGGAAAAACTTCTTTTTTATATGTTTCATATAGTTTCTCAACTGATTTCAAATCAAGTTCTTCATTTTCTTCTACCAATGGACAAACAATATATGCCTGATGTCCATCTTGGATTTGCTTATCCATAAAAGCATTGACTCTTTCTGTCATATTTTTATTGACGGCAAACGTTTCTACTTTTTTTCGATTAGGAGGTAATTCGTCAATAATAGAAATATCTAGATCGCCATATAAAATTAAAGCTAATGTTCTTGGGATAGGTGTAGCTGTCATAACCAATACATCTGGATTCTTCCCTTTTTCTGCTATTTTCGTTCTTTGTTTTACACCAAATCGATGTTGCTCATCGGTTATAACAAGTCCTAAATTTTTGAAGATAACATTTTGCTCTATAATGGCATGTGTTCCAATTAAAACATCAATCTCACCATTAACTAATCTTTCTAATAACCTTTCTCTTTTCTTTTTAGTCATACCAGAAATTAACAATTCACATTGAATACCTAGTTCTCCTAAAATTTGTTGAAAACTTTCAAAATGCTGATTTGCCAGTATGGCTGTTGGTGCCATTACTGTTGCTTGATAACCTGATTTTACTGCCTTGTATACCGCACATATAGCAACTACTGTCTTTCCTGAACCAACATCTCCTTGTAATAATCGATTCATTGGTTGTTCTGATTCCATATTTTTGTCAATTTCTTCTAATACCCTAAGCTGTGCTTTGGTTAATTTAAAGGGTAACTTATTAATTATTTCTGACATTTTTACCTTTTTATTAAATAGAATACCCTTTTCATCCTGTAAATAATTATTTTTTAGTTCCAATAGTGCTAATTGTGTAGAAAGCAATTCCTCAAAAACTAGCCTTTTTCTTGCTATATCAAAATTGGTAGTTTCTTCTGGAAAATGGATATGTTGTATTGCTTCATTAATTCCTTGTAAATGATATTCTTTTAATAAATATTCTGGTAATGTCTCTTGTAAATTTCCGTTAACCTCTATCAAAGCATTTTCTATAATCTTTCTTAATACATTTTGTGATAATTGATTAGTCAATGGATATAAAGGAATAATTCTTCCTGTATTAGCGCTTTTTTCTTTTTCATCATACACAGGTGATATCATAGTCATCTTTCCCAAATTATTGGTTATTTTTCCATAAAATTTATACTTTTGTCCTATTTCAAAGTTATGCTTTAAATAACTTTGATTAAACCACATTATTGTACAGCTTCCTGTTTCATCTCTAACGAATAATTTCTGCACTGTTTTTCCTTTTAATCGAACCTCAGAAACTTTGCTACAAGCCATTACTTCGATTAAAACTTCATCTCCATTAATACACTCTGCTATATTTTTAGGTTTACTTCTATCCTCATATGTTCTTGGATAATAGGTAATTAAGTCTTTTAAGGTAAATATTCCTAATTTATTTAATAATTGAACTCGATTTGGTCCTACTCCTTTTATATATTTTACCTCTTTACTTAACAAATCCATATTTCTTTCATTCCTTTAATTTTTTAAATTGGTAATAGTTTAAAATCTAATCCATCAGCACTAACTAGTTTAAACTCTATCCCATAATATTGTCCTTCTACAGCTTCTCGAATGGAAATGCTATGCAAGTGTCCATAATAACATCTTTTTATGTCATATTTTCTCATCATTCTTACAAAATCACTCATCTCATTATTTTGTATATGATGATTGGTAATTGGTGGATAATGAAAAAATACTAGAATTTCCTTTTTCCTATTGGGGTTGATTTTGATTGCTGATTGTAATGATAATTCTAATCTTGCTACTTCTCGATTTAATAATTTTTTATTTTCATCTTCATTTTGTGACCACCCTCGCGTTCCTGCAATGATATAGTTTTCAAATTCATATGCTGTGTTATAGATAAATTCTATATTGTTAAATTCATTTTGTCTTAAAAATCTTTTCATACTGGTTAATGTTGTCCACCAATAGTCATGATTTCCTTTTAATAATATTTTTTTTCCTGGTAAATCATTTAAATAAGAAAAATCCTCATAAGTATCTTGTAAATATGTAGACCATGAAAAATCACCAGGTAAAACAACTAAATCATTACTTTTTACCTTTTCTATCCAATCTTTCTTTATCTTCTCTTCATGCCCTTTCCAATTCTCTCCAAATATACTCATTGGTTTGTTTTCATAAAAAGATAAATGAAGGTCTCCTATTGTATAAATTGACATCTAATATTCTCCTGATTCATCTAATTTTAAATTAGGTTTTGCATTTAATGTTAAAAAATCCCTTTTCCCTGCCATATAATGATAATAACCCGCTGACGCAATCATCGCAGCATTATCTGTACATAATGTTAAATCTGGCATATATATATTATATCCGCTCCTGTTCAAGCTTTAAAAATTCACTCCTAATATACGAATTAGCAGATACTCCTCCTGCTAACGCTATCACGTTTAATCTTGTTTTTTGTGCAGCCTTAATTACATTTTCCATCAATGTATCTGTTACTGTTTTCTGAAAACTAGCACATAAATCCGCTTGATTAATCTCTGGGTTCTTATGATTTAAATGAATAACCGCCGTTTTTATTCCACTAAAACTAAAATCCAAAGTATCTTCATTAAAATGTGTTTTAGGTAATTGTATATTAGCTTGTCCTTTTTGTGCAAGTTTATCTATTTTTGGTCCTCCTGGATAACCAAGACCTACTACTCTAGCGACTTTATCAAAAGCTTCTCCAATTGCATCGTCCCTCGTTTTTCCTAATACTTCAAATTTTGTATATGTTTTGACATGAATCATTTGTGTATTACCACCTGACATCATAACACATAAAAATGGTGGCTTTAATTCTGGATATGTAATATAATTTCCTGCAATATGTCCTTCTATATGATTTACCCCTACTAATGGAATTCCACATGCATAAGATAATGCTTTTGCATAAGAAAGTCCAACTAGCAAGGCTCCAACTAATCCAGGACCGTAAGTTGGCGTAATTACATCAATATCTGCTAAATTCACCTTTGCTTCTTTTAATGCTTTTTTCATTACTCTTGAAATAGCTTCTATGTGATTTCTCGAAGCTATTTCTGGCACAACTCCTCCATACTTTTCATGGATTGGTATTTGTGTATCAATTATATTTGAAAGAACCTCTCTACCATTTTTTACAATTGATACAGAGGTTTCATCACAACTAGATTCAATTCCGCATAGTTAATATATCTTGTTTCATATTTACTCCATCCCTCCTAAGAGATAAATCTGGCCAAAAAAGTTTTGTCTAACCAAAATCTATCTTAATTATGACAAAATTAATCGAGTTATTGTCATAATTCCTGAAGTAACCCAATTGATAACTGGTGATATAAGAATACTAGCTATGCCTGTTATCCATATAACAACAAATATAATATAAAATATTTGTTCATTATTTCTAAACCATTGTTTTGCATGATAGGATAAAAAAGGCATGATAATTTTTGATCCATCTAGTGGTGGCAATGGTATTAAATTGAATACACCTAATCCAATATTAATGGCGATCCCTGCTTCAATAATCATTTTTGTTATACTTCCTATGGTTGATAAGAGAAAAGTGATTCCTGCAAATCGAATTATTAAAGCATCAATTATTGCTAAAATAAGAGCTAGAACAATATTGGTTAAAGGACCTGCTACTGATACAATTGCCTCTCCTTTTTCCATAGATATTTTTCTCGTATAATTAATTGGATTGACATGTACAGGTTTTCCCCATCCAAATCCTGCAAATAGTAACATTAGCGTCCCTATAGGGTCTAAATGATCAAGTGGATTTAAACTTAATCTTCCCTCATTTTTTGCTGTATTATCTCCTAATTTATATGCCGCATATCCATGGGCAAACTCATGAAATGTAATTGCAATTAATACGCCTGGTACACTAACAACTAAAGCAAATAATGCTCCTGGATTGGTTATGTATTGAGCAACTGTTGATAATACCATAATGGCTATAATGATATATAAGATTTTTTTATCCAATGAAAAATTAAACATTTACTCTCTCCTATCTTGTGGTTTCACTTCAATCATATTAACTAAAACTTATTAATATTATTCAACTTATTATAAACATCTCTTATGATTTCATATATAAAATATCATTGCTATCAAAGAAGAAACGAATCTAAAATGTTTATGTATGATTAATGTTCTAAAAGTGGTTTCATCGTTGGGAATAGTAATACATCTCTAATTGACGCACTATCTGTTAATAACATAATTAATCTATCTATTCCAATTCCTAGTCCACCTGTTGGAGGCATTCCAATTTCTAAAGCTTGAATAAAGTCCTCATCCATCATTCCTGCTTCTTCATCACCAGCTTCTCTTGCTTCTACTTGTTTTTTAAATCGTTCATATTGGTCAATAGGATCATTTAACTCTGAAAAAGCATTTCCATATTCACGTCCACCAATAAACACTTCAAATCTTTCTGTTAGTCTTGAATCTTCTTTCTTCTTTTTAGCTAGTGGCGATATTTCAACTGGATAATCATAAATAAAAGTTGGTTGGATTAATGTTTTCTCTACATATTCATCAAAAAATAAACTAATGACATCTCCTCTTGTCTCTTTGGTTTGATCAGGTATGTCAATACCTCTCTCTTTAGCAAGAGCTACAGCTTCCTCATCTGTATTAATTTCATTAAAGTCAACTCCACTAACTTCTTTAATCGAATCTATCATACTTATTCTTTTCCATCCTGGTGTCAAATCAATTTCTTGCCCTTGATAGTTTATTGTCGTGCTTCCTTTTACTTTCATGGCACATTTTGAAAATAATTCTTCTACCATATCCATCATATCATGATAATCTGCATAAGCTTCATATAATTCAATAGTGGTAAATTCTGGATTATGACGAATATCCATTCCTTCATTTCGAAAAATCCTTCCCATCTCATATACTTTATCATAACCACCCACAATTAATCTTTTTAGATTTAATTCGGTTGCAATTCTTAAATACATATCCATGTTTAACGCATTATGATGAGTAATAAATGGTTTTGCTGTAGCTCCTCCCGAAATTGTATTTAACATAGGCGTATCTACTTCTAGATATCCTTTTTCATCTAAAATTTTTCTGATTTCGGTAATAATTTTACTTCTCATTTCAAAAGTTCTTTTTACCTCTGGATTCATAATTAAATCTACATATCGTTGACGATAACGTAAATCAATATCTTTTAATCCATGAAATTTTTCTGGTAAAGGTCTTAATGATTTAGAAAGTAAGGTTACTTCTTTGGCATGGATTGAAATTTCTTCTGTTTTTGTCTTAAACACAAACCCTGTAATACCAATAATATCTCCAATATCCCACGTCTTAAATGCTTTATAACTTTCCTCTCCTAAATCATTTATACTTACATAACTTTGAATTTTTTCATCACTATCTTGTATTGTACAAAAAGATGCTTTCCCCATAATTCTCTTTGCCATAATTCTTCCTGCAACAGTGACTTCTTTTTGCTCAAATTGTTCATAATTGTCTTTGATTTCTCCTGCTGTATTGGTTCGATTAAATTTAGTGATTTCATATGGATTTTTTCCTTCCTGTTGTAGTTCTGCTAATTTATCTCTTCTGATTTGCATTAAATGATTTACATCTATCTCTTCTACTTCATTATTTTTATTATTATTTTCTTGCATGAAAATCTCTCCTCTTTTTAATTTTTGTATATTATATAGCAAATATGAACAAAAGTAAAGTTTTGTATTGATTTTTCCTGTTACTTCCTTGTCTTTTTTGTTAACCTCCCTTTATTGTACAATTGTATATTGTCCATCTCCTGTTTTTTCTAATCTGACACTAGGCTGTAAACAAACAAGAGGACGAAAGCCATAATTATTTATGCTATAAGTGGTATAACCAACATAACCATCATATCCTACATACATTACACTAAAATTAGCATAGGCAGAAGGAGACGCAATCCATACTCCAGTAGCTTTATTAGTGCCTACATAGAAATTATCCTTTGTATTTAACAGTTTATCATAACGAAACTCCCAAGTTTTTCCTCCATCTTTACTTATTTTATATCCATTTTTATTATATGCTTGTGTCCTGTAATCTACATTGTGTTTTTGACTATATGAGTTCATGAATATTTCTATGGTTGGACCTCCAATGGAGTATTCAGCTATATTTCCTTTAAATCCACTCCACAACTGTGTGTCTAACATATAAGCTACTGCTTTCATATCGTTACTACTACTTGTTACATTATTTGTAGTTAAATACTCAAAATACTGATCATTGAGTTTTTGTATCTTTGAATCGGTTATATCACTTGAGCCTGAATAACCTGACAATATACCAGTAGAAAAACCCATTTTATAGTTATTATATTTGGATAAAGAACTTCCTCCACTGCCTTTTGGTGCATCATCATAATGAATATAATCATCTGTTATTAAATAAATATGATCTTTATCAGCATAAAATATTTTCCAATTATTTACCCCTTGACTATTTTGACAAGTATAACCATTTACGATTGCTCCATAATATTGACTCTTATCTGAATCCTCATAAATCTCTTTAGCACCTATTGTCTCTTTATGTTCATACTTTACATTATATAAACTGTCGGGTAATTGACTAATTGAATGATATATCTTACCTTCATATTCAAGCCCCTCACAACTTATAATACTTCTTTCTAAAATATTGATCAAAAATCTCCCTTCTACTCCTTCAATCCCTAATTGTTTAATTAGGTTATTATCCCAAACTCTATATTTCTCTGCATCTCCCTTTAGCTGTTGTATTAATAATTGTAATGACTGATCCTGAACTACAGTCCCTATCTCTAAAATACTTTTCTGTCCCTCTTCTTTGTTTTCTCCATAATAGCATTCGTTATTAATGGTTATAACCTCATTATCTTTATATTTTTGATATATTTCATTTATTTTTGATTGCATCATTTTCAATTCAGTTGTAAACACAGTTAATTTAGAAGATTTAATTACCTCCATTCCACTATAAGTAGCTATAGAAGCCAATATTAGCAATACCACAATGGTTATTGCTAATGTGATAAGTGTTATACCACTTTTACTTCTTCTAACTTTTTTCATTTGTTTCCTCCTCATATAGGTTGGCTGGGGTGGTAGGATTCGAACCTACGCATCGATGGGTCAGAGCCATCTGCCTTACCACTTGGCTACACCCCAATATAGGTATTATCTTATCACTTTTTAAGTATTTTGTCGATACTTTCTCTAAAAAATTTTTCTTTTCTATTTCTTTTTTTTATTTTTTATAATATAATCTCTATAGAACATCAATGTAAATACATTGATGTCATAAACTCTTCTTTAGGAGTGTGATGAATGGATGAAAAAAATCTTATTTAAAGGTTGCGGTACAGCTATAAGTACACCCTTTGATGAAAATGGTGTTAATCAAAAAGAATTTGAAAGATTAGTAGAAACACAAATTCAAAACAAAATTGATAGTATCATCGTTTGTGGAACAACAGGGGAAGCTTCTACTATGACAACAGAAGAAAAAATAGCAACCATTACTTGTGCGGTAAAGACTTCCCATGGCAGAATCCCTATTATCGCTGGTACAGGAGGGAATAATACTAAACAAGTAATAGCTTATACAAAAAAAATAGAAAAATTAGGTGTAGATGGTCTTTTAATAGTTACCCCTTATTATAATAAATGTACACAAAATGGATTAATTCAACATTACCAAGAAATTGCCAAGACCACAACCTTACCAATTATTCTTTACAATGTACCTAGTCGAACTGGTGTTAATCTTGAACCTAGAACTTGCTTAGAACTTTCCAAAATAGAAAATATTATTGCTATTAAAGAAGCTAGTGGAAATCTATCTCAAGTAGCCGAAATTGCTCATTTATGTGGTGATAACTTATCCATTTACTCTGGTAATGATGACCAAATTTTACCGATTCTTTCCCTTGGAGGAATTGGTGTTATTTCTGTATTATCTAATGTATTACCAGAATATACACATGATATTGTTCAAAACTTTTTAACGGGAAAAATTGATATAGCTACACAAATGCAATTAAAAGCCATTCCTCTTATCCAGGCTCTATTTAGTGAAGTCAATCCTATTCCTGTAAAATATGCCTTAAATGTTCTAGACTATCATTTTGGTATTCCTAGATTACCTCTTACTAAAATGAGTGAAGACAAAGCAAAAATCTTAACCAATGAATTATTAAAATTTGTAAAATAAATCGTAGAAAGGATTAGCATAAATATGTTAGAAATAATGGTAAATGGGTGTAGTGGAAAAATGGGACAAATTGTTTGTGATTTAGTAGAACAAAAGGAAAATTTACTTTTAAAATGTGGATTTGATCGAAAAGTAACAGGAGAATTTGCTTTTCCTGTTTTTAATCAAATCGAACATATACTAGAAAAACCTGATGTAATTATCGATTTTTCCGTTCCGACATCAACCCTAAATTTATTAAAATACGCAGTAGAAAATCATATACCAACTGTTATTGCTACTACTGGCTTCTCCAATGAAGAAGAAAAAATCATTAAAGAATATAGTCAATATATTCCTATTTTTAAATCTGCCAATATGTCTTATGATATTATGATCATGAAAAAACTAGTACAATGGCTTGCTCCCTTATTAAAAGACACAGATATTGAAATAACAGAAACACACCATAATCGAAAAATTGATAGCCCAAGTGGAACTGCCCAAATGCTAGCAGACTCTATTAGTCATTCCCTTCAAGACACCTTACATTGTGAATACAACCGACACAACAAACGTGAAAAAAGAAACAAAAACGAAATTGGTATGAATTCAATACGTGGAGGAAATATTGTTGGAGAACATGTTGTTCAATTTTTTGGAGAATTTGAAACATTCGAATTAAAACATACATCTTATTCGAGAAATGTATTTGCAGAAGGTGCTTTAAAAGCTGCTCAATTTCTTGTGACAAAACCAAATGGTTTATATGGTATGGAAGATATGTTTACGATTTAATTATATTATTTCTCAAATAAGAAGAACTTAAAAGATAAATTGATTACTAAAATCCTCTTTATCTTTCAAGTTCTTTATCATTGATTGACCAAAATAATTGTAGCATATTTTACTTATTCAGGTTTTACCTCTTCTACTACTTCTTCTCTAACTGTATCTACTGTTTCTTGAACAGTAACATTTTCTGTTTCTAATGCTGGTGCTTCTTCTGGTGCAGATTCTATTGCTGTTCCTTCTTCTAGTTCTTCTTTAATGACAATCTCTTTGTCTTCAATTCTTGCTCCTACTTGCTCTTTTGTTTTAGCTGCTTTACCTACTCTATCTCTTAGATAGAATAATCTAGCTCTTCTTGCTTTACCTACTCTTACTAATTCTACTTTTTCTACTAATGGAGAATGTACTAAGAATGTCTTTTCCACACCTACGCCATAAGAAATTTTTCTAACGGTAAAGGTTTGGTTAACTCCTCCTCCTTGTACTTTAATGATAATTCCTTCAAATACTTGGATTCTTTCTTTGTTTCCTTCTTTAATTCTAACGTGTACTTTCACAGTATTACCAACTTTTAATTCTGGTATTTTATTTTTTAATTGTTCATGTTCAATAGATTTTATAATATCCATTTTAGCATTCCCTCCTTCTTTCATTTACGAGCGGTGCTTTCTTTAGCACTTCGTTTACTTATTTTTGCAATAAATCTGGTCTTTTCTTTTTGGTTATGATAAATGATTTGTCCTTTCGCCATTTTGCTATTTTTTCATGATGACCAGACAATAATATTTCTGGTACAGATTCTCCTTCAAATATTTCTGGTCTTGTATATTGTGGATATTCCAAAAGTCCATGAGAAAAACTTTCCTCTTGAATGGAATCTTGTCGTAAAACTCCCTTTACATATCTACTAACACTATCTATTAACACCATAGCAGGAATCTCTCCTCCTGTTAATACATAATCTCCTATAGATATTTCTTCGTCCACAATTTTATCTAATATCCTCTGATCTACTCCTTCATAATGTCCACAAAGTACAATCAGATGACTTTCTTGACTTAATGTTTCGACCATGTGTTGATTTAATGTTTTTCCTTGTGGTGACATATAAATGACTTTAGCCTGTTTATTACTAATAGACTGATAAGCTTGATAAATTACATCTGGTCTCATTATCATTCCTGGTCCACCACCATATGGCGTATCATCTACTCTTTTATGTTTATCTTGAGAAAAATCCCTAATATTAATTAAATCAATCTCGATCAGTTCTTTTTCCACTGCTTTTCCTATTATACTTTGTTTCAATGGTTCAAACATTTCCGGAAAAAGAGTTAAAACATCAAATTTCATTTCTGCCTCCATACTTTACCTTAAACCTGGTATTAAATGAACCGTTATTTTTCCTTTATCCAAATCTACCTCTTTTAATACTTCTGGTAAGCCTGGCAAAAGAATTTGTTGTCCTAATTCATTTTTTACAACATATATATCATTACTTCCTGTATTAAAAATATCTTCTACTTTACCAAGTAATTCTCCCTCATCTGTAAAAACATCTAATTCCAGCAAATCTACAATATAATAAACTCCCTCTTCTAGCGGTTCCTCTTCTTCTCTATTGACTAAGAGATAACTCTGTCGTAATAAATCTGCCTCTTCTAGCGTGTTAACACCTTTGAGCTTCATTAATACCATATTTTTATGATATTTTACTTCTTCTATGTCATATTTTTTTCTACATTTTTTTTGCTCAATATATATTGTTTTTAATTGGTCAAATCTTCTTATATCATCGGTAAAAGGCTTAATTTTTACCATTCCCTTAATACCAAATGTATTAACAATTTGGCCTATCTCTAGATATTTTGTCATATTCTAACTCCAATTATCCAATAAATTCAACAGAAACTCTTTTTTGTTCTTTCGTCGCTACAGCTTTCATTACGGTTCGAATCGATTTAGCTAATCTACCTTGCTTTCCTATGATTTTTCCCATGTCTTCCTCAGCCACTTTAACTTCAAAAACAATTGCTTTTTCCCCATTCAGTTCCTTAATTTCCACTTGTTCTTTATGGTTCACCAAGTTCAAAATAATTGTTTCTAAGATATCTTTCATCTTCTTGTTCCTCCAAACTATGCTTTTTCAATTAATGCTTTTACTGTGTCTGTTGGCTTTGCACCATTTTTAATCCATTTTTCTACTTTTTCTTTGTCTAAACATATTGTTGCTGGTTCTGTCATAGGATCATAGGTCCCTAATTGCTCAATAATTTTACCATCTCTTGGGCTTCTTGAATCAGCCACTACAATATGATAAAATGGAGCTTTTTTCTTTCCTTGTCTTTGCAATCTAATTTTTACCATTTTTTCACCTCCATAATTTTTTTGTAAAAGGAGGAATACTTCCCTCTATTTACTTTATATATATTAATGGTATAAGTTATCCGTAATTCGTTTCCTTAAACGGCTAACTTAAAAATAAAAAACATATTAAAATTTAAAATTCTTTAAGGTGTTTTCATCAATTCCATTTAATAATTTTTTCATACCACCTTTATTAATTTGTACCTTTTTCATCATTTTTTGTGTCATTTCAAAAGATTTTATAAATTTATTAATATCTTGCACTGTTGTTCCACTTCCTTTAGCAATACGCTGTCTACGACTTGCATTCAAAATTCTAGTATCTCTCTTTTCTTTTTTCGTCATAGAGCAAATAATGGCTTCAATTTTCTCAAATTCTTTATCATCTACTTTTACATTTTTGATTTGATTCATTCCTGGTATCATTTTCAATAAAGAGGAAAAAGAACCCATTTTTTTCACTTGTCTTAGTTGTGCTAAATAATCATCTAAATCTAATTCTTTTTTGCGAAACTGCTTTTCTAATTTTTCTGCTTCTTCTAAGTCAAATGCTTCTTCTGCTTTTTCAATAACAGATAAAATATCTCCCATACCTAAAATTCTTTGTGTCATTCTATCTGGATGAAATATTTCAATATCACTTAATTTTTCTCCTGTTGCAGCAAATTTAATGGGTTTTCCTGTTACTTTTTTTACTGATAACGCTGCACCGCCTCTTGTATCACCATCTAATTTAGTTAATATTACACCATCTATCCCAAGTGCTTCATTAAATTTTTCTGCTACATTAACGGCATCTTGACCTGTCATACTATCTACCACTAATAATATTTCGTGTGGTTTGATCGTTAATTTAAGATTTTTTAGTTCTTCCATTAATGCTTCATCTATATGTAATCGTCCTGCTGTATCTAATAATATAACATCATTTAATTTAGAAATAGCTGTTTCTTTTGCTTGTCTTGCTATATGGACAACATCTTTTGTGTTCTCATTAGCAAATACAGGAATATTTAATTGCTTTCCTACAACTTGTAACTGTTTTATAGCTGCTGGACGATAAATATCACAAGCTACTAGTAAGGGCTTTTTACCTTGTTTCCTTAATAAATTGGCTAATTTACCTGCTGTTGTTGTTTTACCTGACCCTTGTAATCCTACTAAAAGAATTACTGTTGGTGGATTTGGCGTAAAATTAATTTTACTTTCTGTACCACCTAATAATTCAACCAATTCATCTTTTACGATTTTAATTACTTGTTGTCCTGGTGTTAATGATTTTAAAACATCTTGACCTAAGGCTTTTTCTCCGGATAGTTGCCACAAAATCTTTTACAATCTTATAATTAACATCAGCTTCTAAAAGGGCCAGTTTTACTTCTCTCATCATTTCTTTTAAGTCTGATTCAGTAATTCTTGCTTTTCCTTTTATTTTTCTTGTTATTTCTTGCAATCTAGCTGATAATCCCTCAAAAGCCATATCTTCACTCCTTTAAACTAAATAATTCAATTCTTTTTTGATATCTTCTAAAACATGAACCATCTCTTTATCTGAATAATTTTTCTGAATTCTAGTTAATGCTGTCAAAATTTTTTTCTTTTTTTTTTCTTGATTTAATGCCTTTTTCATAAACATTAACTTTTCTTCATAATCAAAAAGTTTTTTTTCCCCTTTTTTTAAAATATCTCTAACTGCTTGTCTTGTAATTCCATTATTTTCTGCAATTTCTGATAATGACAAGTCTTGGTTATAGTAGTCATCTATGATTTCACTTTGTTTTTGTGTAAGTAATTTTCCATACATTTCATTCAACATACTTACTTTTATGTTTTTTTCCATAGCAACTACCTCTTTTCATTATGTAATGCTATTATACTTTACACTATTTTTCTTGTTTTGTCAAGGTTTCTAAAAAAAAAAGCTACATTTTCTGTAGCTTAATTTTTCTATCTAATGATAAGAAAATGAATTATTCCATACATAACAATAGCTAATGCTGTTCCCGCTATTGTCAACAATACCGTAGCTTCTGGTGATAAGCGCTTCTTTCCTACTGTTTTTTCTTGTTGTTCCATTTCTATTTCCTCCTTTGTACCTTCTTTCTTTTCTGTTTATATCTTATTACATCTTTTATATTTTGTCTATATTTTTTTACTATTTTCTTAATTTTGCTCCTAACTCTTTTTCTAATTCAATCACAATACCTTCCATTACTTCATTAATTTCTTCATCACTTAATGTTTTATTTTTATCTCTAAAAATTAATGAATAGGCAACGCTTTTTTTATTTTCTCCTAATTTTTCATTTCGATAAATATCAAATAATTGTATGCTTTCTAATAATTTTTTTGCTTTCTTTTCAATTATTTTTTCTATTTGACCAACTTCTATATCTTCTTCTACGATAATAGCAATATCTCTCTCTACTGCTGGAAATTTAGGAACTTCTGTATATTTTTTATTTGATTTAGCATATTTAACGAGTTTTGTTATATTCACTTCCCATAAATAAACTCTTCTTGTTATACCGTAATTGTCTAAGACCTCTGGATGAACTTCTCCTAATGTAGCAATCACATCAATTCCTACTTTTATTTTAGCACATCTTCCTGGATGATAAGAAGTATTGTTTATTTCCTTCTCTATTTCATAATGGTTGATATGAATTGCTTCTAAAATATTTTCTAAAATTCCTTTTAATGTATAAAAGTTAACCCCTTCTCCATACATACCAACTGTCAATATCTCTTCTTGTAAAGGAACCTCCCCGTTTTGTACTTCTTGTTTCTCATTTCGATAGCTTCTTGACAAATCAAATAACTTTACTTCTTGATTCTTCTTTTTATCATTAATGGCTAACGTTTGCAACATGCTTGGTATTGTTGTTGGTCTCATTAATTTATACTCTTCACTTAATGGGTTTTGGATCATAATAGCACTTTTCTTAATTTCTTCTGAGATATTGGATAATTCTAAATCTTTTTCACTTACAAATCCATATGTATAGATTTCTGAAAGTCCACTATTAACTAATACTTCTTTCACTTTCTTTTTAATATTTTGCTCTTTATTTCTTACACCTAAAGTTGTATATGCTTTAATGAGTGTAGAATTTAACTGATCATATCCATAAAAACGTCCAATTTCTTCAGCAATATCTGCTACAAATTCTAAATCCATTCTAAAATATGGTACAATAACGCTATCTTTTTCAACCCTAATAGATAACTTTTCTAGAATTTCTATCATTTCTTGTTTGGTTAAATTCGTTCCTAATAAATGGTTGATTTTTGAAACATCTAATGGAATGTGCTTAATTGGTTGTTTTGTTGGATACACATCTACTTTTCCCTCTACTACTTCTCCAATTCCTAATAATTCTACCAATTCTACTGCTCTATTAACTGCTCTTAAAGCATTCTCAGCTGATAATCCTTTTTCAAAACGAGAAGAAGCCTCTGTTCTTAACCCTACTTTTTTAGCTGTTTTTCTAATACTACCTCCATAAAATACAGCTGATTCAAATACTACGGTTTGCGTATCTTCTTGTATTTCTGAATTTAGTCCTCCCATTACACCAGCTATAGCTACTCCTTTTTGTTCATCAGCAATAACTAAATCATTTTCATCTAATTGCCTTTCCTGTTCATCTAAGGTGATAATTTTTTCCCCTTTATTGGCACGTCTTACTATTATATGTTTTCCTTGGATAGAATGAATATCAAAGGCATGCATTGGTTGCCCCATCTCTAACATAACATAATTAGTAATGTCTACAATATTGTTAATACTTCTAATACCACAAGCTTTTAACCTCCTAATCATCCAATCTGGTGATGATCCTATTTTGACATTTTTTACAATTCTTGCTACATATCTATAACATAAATCTGGAGCAGTAATATCCACTCTCAAACCTTCTAATTCGTTCTTATCTTCAATGACTAACTCATCTATATTCTTTCTAGGATTCTTAAATGTTTGGTTTAACGACACGGCTGTTTCTCTTCCCAGTCCTTCGATAGAAAAACAATCTGGTCGGTTAGAAGTAATTTCAAAATCAATAATATCTTCTTTTAAAGACAAAACTTCTACTATGTCCTTCCCTAATTGTGTTTCCAATGTTTGATCTAAAATCATAATTCCATGTTCAATTTGATTAGGATAATCTGCTAAATCAAGATTTAATTCTCCTATAGAACACATCATTCCACAAGATTCTACTCCTCTTAACTTTCCTTTTTTTATTTTTATTCCTCCTGGTAATTCAGCTCCGTCTTTTGCAAGAGGAATGATATCTCCTACTTTAATATTATTAGCACCAGTAACAATTTGTATTTTCTCACTTCCTACATCTACTTTTGTCACCACTAATTTATCTGCATCTGGATGCTTCTCAATTGTTACTATTTTTCCAACCACTACATTTTTAATATCTTTTCCTAATTGTTCTATTGTTTCTACTTTAGATCCAGTCATGGTTAGCCTATCGCTTAATTGAACTATATCTATATCTATATCACTATACTCTTTTAACCACTCAATACTTGCTTTCATAATTTTTCTCCTTTTTCACTATAGGATATTCCATCATCGCATTTTTCTGAAATTCCTAAATCTATTTTTTCTGTTTATCTTATATTTTCTAGATATTCTTTCGCCTTCTGTCTTCCATTTCTATATGTTGTTGTATATTCCTTTTGTCTTTGTATTCGATTAACAAAATTTTTTCTGCTATTGCCTTCTTCTAATCTCTTGCTTTCTTCTATCGTTACAATTTTATATCCTCCAGAAAACTGTTCTACTGTTGTATAATGCTCAAATCCTGGTTGTTTGAGTATGGCTAATGCCTCTGACATATTATAAACTTTCCCTATCTTGTATGTTTTTCTTTGCCATCCCATATTTCAACACTCCTATTAATCTAATCTTAATCTATAAATTTTCTTCTCTATTTTTAGACGACTTATTGAATATCACTAAAACTGTTTTAGAAATCTTACATCATTTTCAAATAATAATCTCATATCTTCAATGCCAAACTTTGCCATAGCTATTCTCTCTACACCAAATCCAAAGGCAAATCCAGAATACTCGTCTGGATCAATTCCACAATTTCTTAGCACATTAGGATGTACCATTCCACATCCTAACAATTCAATCCATCCCTCTCCTTTGCATACTTTACAACCTTTTCCTCCACAAACAAAACAAGATACATCTGCCTCTGCACTTGGTTCTGTAAAAGGAAAATGATGTGGTCTAAACCTAATTTTTGTCTTCTCACCTAAACACTTTTTAGCAAACATTTCTAATGTTCCTTTTAAATCTGTCATAGCAATATTTTTATCTACAACCAAACCTTCTATTTGATGAAACACTGGTGAATGAGTAGCATCTACACTATCTGAACGATATACACTCCCTGGACAAATAATTTTAATTGGTGGCTTTTGCATTTCCATTACTCTCACCTGTACAGGAGAAGTTTGACTTCTTAACAGAATATCTTCTGTAATATAAAATGTATCTTGCACATCTCTGGCTGGATGGTCTGGTGGTGTATTTAATTTATCAAAATTATAAATCGCTTTTTCTACTTCTGGTCCATCTGCTATTTGATATCCCATTCCTAAAAATATTTCTTCTACTTCATCAATAATTTGTGTGATAGGATGTAATGATCCTAAATTTACTTTTTTGCTTGGTTCTGTTACATCTCTATTTTCGGTTTCTAATTTATTTTGTAATATTTTTCTTTTACATTCTTCTTCCTTTTTTTGCATTAAAAGTTCCAATTCATCTCTTACCTGATTCACTAAACTACCTATTATTGGTCTTTCTGTTGGACTTAATTTTCCCATTCCTCTTAATACAACAGTTAGTTCTCCCTTTTTCCCTAAATATTTCACTTTCCATTCATTTAATTCTCTTTCTTCTTGACACGCTTCTATTTCCTTAATTGCATTTTCCTTAATTTTCATAATTTCTTCTCTCATCTATTTTCTCTCCCTTTTTATTTCTATCTTTAACCATACAAAAAACCATTACGTCCAACTTTTTAGGACGAAATGGCTATCATTCGTGGTACCACCTAAATTTATTAGTATATTTTACTAACCTCTATTCGTTTTAACGGTTCGACCGCTTTTTCCTACTTCTATTTCAGAAAAAGACCTAAAAAGTGAAATTTCAATATATTTTATATGGGATGACTTTCAGCCTAGATCATCTTCTCTTATCATATTTTATTTATATCTACTTTGCTTTTTATGTGGCTTTCCTTTAATTTCTGATGTTTATTTTAACATATCTTCTCATATTTTACAAGTGTTTTTCTAAAATTATATCAAAAACATTGTATATCCTTAGATTTGTGTTATAATAATAGAAAGATTTAAAAAAGGAGTGTTCATTTAATATGAAAAATAAAATTTTTATTGGAATATTTTTAATTATTGTTCTCATGAGCAATCTATCTTTAGCCTCTTACCATACTGTTACTATGAGTGTTGTAGAAGAACCTATCTGTTCTATTTCTTTAGGAGAAAATGCAACATTTGAAAAAAAGTTAATCCAAAAAAACTTAACCAATAAAGAAGTCACTTTACAACTACAAGTTACTAATAAAGCCAAAATAGAAAAACCAACAGGAGAGATCATGTTAGTTATTGATAATTCCAACAGTATGACCAATGTTACTTCCACTGGAGCAATGAGAAAAGATGTTGTATTATCTTCTGTCAAAAAATTAATTACTGGTCTATTAAAAGATAATAATGGTTTAAAAGTAGGTGCAGTTAGTTTTTCTTCTACGTCAGAAAAAAACGCAGAAGGAACACTTACTTTAGGTACTACCAAAGATGCTACTTTGCTTTCTCATTTAACTTCTGATCTTTCTGCTTTAACTAATGCTATTAATCAAATCACTTTTGCAGACAGTACTACCGCCTCTTACACTAATTTACAAGCTGGATTAACTATGGCAAAACAATTATTTTCTGAAGAAAAAAATGATAAAATACTAATTGTTTTAACTGATGGTCTACCAAATGTTATCTTAAATCGAAATGAAGTAAGTTATAATGAAGATACTATTTCTGCTACAAAATCAGAATATACTTCTATTGTTACTTCTGGTATACAAGTAATGACTATGCTTACTGGTATTGCTGATGGTAATGCTTCTATCTCTTCAGATATCACTTATAATCAATATATTGAGAAAATATTCGGAACTACAACCAATCCAACTGCTGGTACATTTTATTACATCTCTGATCATGAAATTGAAAAAACGATTACTGAGGATATTTATGATTCATTAATGCCTACGAAAAAATCACTAAAAAATATTACTATTGTAGATTATTTTCCTGAAGAAATTGTAAATAATTTTGATTTTGCTTATGTTTCGGATGCCAATATAGGAACTATCTCCACCAGCATTAATCCCGCAAGCCATTCTATTACTTGGACTATCCCTGAATTAGAAAGTGGGCAGACAGCTACTGTTCAATATACGTTAACCCTAAAAGAAAATTTTGATTCAGCAATTTTGGATAAAATACTGCCTACTAATCAAAAAGTAGATATCCATTATGACGATATGCATGGAGCAGAACAAACGAAAACATCTAATATTTCGCCAAAATTGCGACTTACGGAACCTAAAGCTCCTGTAAAAAAAGAAGAACCTAAAATTTTACCTAAAGCTGGTAGTACTTTTATCTTATTTGGTTTTGTCCTTGTAGCTACAGGATTATCTTTCTATTCCATAATAAAATTAAGACATATTGATAAAAAAATGAAATAGTCATTTCATTAATCAAAAAGAGGTTTTTAAAAAACCTCTTTTTGATTAATCAGTTAACTCATCTTCAATTTGTAATAATCGATTATATTTAGCTACTCTATCCATTCTACAAGGTGCCCCTGTTTTAATTTGTCCCGCATTAGTGCTAACTGCTATATCAGCAATTGTGGTATCATCTGTTTCTCCTGAACGATGAGAAATAACTGTTTTATACCCATTACTTTTTGCCATATAAATGGTATCTAATGTTTCAGTTAATGTTCCAATTTGGTTTGGCTTAATTAAAATAGCATTAGCAACACCTTTTTCTATACCATTTCTTAATCGTTTTGGATTAGTTACAAATAAATCATCTCCCACTAATTGCACTTTATCTCCTAATTGATTTGTCAACTCTTTCCAACTTTCCCAATCTTCTTCTGCTAATCCATCTTCTACAGAAACAATAGGATATTTTTCACATAAATCTACAATATATTGTATCATTTCTTGTTTTGTTTTTAATTGTTGTGTTTTCCAAAAATAATATCCCTCTTTTCCTATTTTTTGTGCTTCATCATACATTTCTGTACTAGCAATATCTAAAGCAAGTACAATATCTTTTTTTGGTTCATATCCTGCTTTTTTTATGGCTTCTATAATCAAATCTAATGCTTGTTCTTCATTTTCTAAATTAGGAGCAAAACCACCTTCATCTCCTACACCTACTGCATATCCTTTTTCTTTGAGTACTTTTTTTAGTGTATGATATATTTCTACCCCTCTTTTTAGCCTTTCTTGAAAGGTAATTTCTCCAATTGGCATAATCATAAATTCTTGGATGCTGATATTGTTTTCTGAATGTTTACCACCATTGAGAATATTCATCATAGGTACTGGCAATTCTTTGGCTTGAATTCCCCCAAGATATTCATATAATTCCATATTTAATGAATTAGCTGCTGCCTTTGCTACAGCTAAAGATACACCTAACAAACTATTAGCTCCTAAATTTGATTTATTGGGTGTATCATCTAATTCTACTAATTCTCGATCAATTTTTCTCTGCTCATATCCATTCATGCCTATTATCTTTTTGGCTATTTTTTTATTTACATTTTCAACCGCTTTTTGAACACCTTTTCCTAAATACCTTGATTTATCTCCATCTCGTAATTCAACGGCTTCAAAACTGCCTGTCGAAGCACCTGATGGAACAGAAGCTATTCCACTAAACCCTCCGTTCTAATACGACTTCTACTTGAATGGTTGGATTCCCTCTTGAATCTAAAATTTCTAAAGCTTTTACCTCAATAATTTCTAAAAAATCTTTCATTTTCTTTTCACTCCTTTGTTTTATTTTATCCATTTTTTTCTAGTTTATACTCAGGTTTTCTCTGGTACACCATATGAAAATGGGAAAGATTTTTTATGATTATTAAGATGCTTTTTTACTTCTTAATGTATTAGCATATTGTAAACTCACTTCATTAACTTCTCCTGATGAAATTCTAGCAATTTCTTCAATCATTTCCTCTTCTTGTAATAATCGTACTTGTGTTCTTGTCCTCTCTTGCTCAATATGCTTACTAATAAAATAATGATAATCTGCCATAGCTACTATATTGGGTAAATGCGAAATACACATAACTTGATGACTATTAGCTATTGTCTTTAATTGATTAGCAACTGAATTAGCTGCTTTGCCACTAATTCCTGTATCAATTTCATCAAAGATAAGAACAGGCATCTTATCGGTATCTGCTAATACTTTTTTTATGGCAAGCATTGTTCTAGACATTTCTCCACCTGAGGCTATTTTAGATAATTCCTTTTCTTCTTCTCCTTTATTCGTTGCTAGATAAAAAATAACCAGATCTTTTCCTGTCTTTAAATATTCATCTTCTAAATATCTAACTTTTATATCTATTTTTGCATTTTTCATTTCTAGTTCAATTAATTCTTGATTAATTCTTTCACTTAATATCTTAGCCTTTTCATATCTTATTTTATTCATCTGCCTTGCTAGTAACTTCATTTGTTCTTCTATTTCTTTTTGTTTTTTTCTTAACATATCATGATATTCCTCTAAATTTTCTATCTGCTCAATTTCTTGTTGAATAGTTTCCTTATAATGTAAAATTTCTTCTATTGTATTACCATACTTCCTCTTTAAATCCTGAATTGTATTTAATCTTTCTTCTATATCATTTCTTTCTTGTTCATCAAAATCGATATCACTGTGATAACCATTAACATCTCTTGCTAGTTCTTGTAATTCATAATAAACATTTTTTAATTCACTTGTTGCTTTTTCATATTTTGTATCGATTTGTTCAATTCTCTCTAATGCTCTTATCGCCATACTAATACTATCTATTGCATGTTCGGATATTAACTTATCTGCTTCCCTTAAATTTTCTGTTATTTTTTCTGCATGCAACATGATTTTTCTTTTTTCTTCTAGTTCTTCCTCTTCTTGTATGTTTAACTTTGCACCTTCTATCTCTCTTATCTGATATTGTAATAAATCTAATTTTCTTTGTTTTTCTTGCTCATCGCCAAAATTTGCTTTTAACTCTTGTCTAATTTGATTATATTGCTCATAAAATTCTTTATACTTTTGCTTTTTCTGTATTATGTTTTGCCCAATAAATCCATCTAAATAATTTAAATGCATTTTTGTCTCTAATAAATTTTGATTATCATTTTGCCCATGGATTTCAATAAATTGACTCATAAATTCTTTTAATTCATTCACTGTTACCATTCTTCCATTAATTTTACACATATTTTTACCATTTACATTGATTTCTCTGGATATAATAATATTGCCATCAATTGCTTTTGTATTTTGTGGCTCATACATACATAGTTCTACAAAAGATTGGGTTTCTCCCTTTCGTATCATTTCTTTCGAAAATCTTCCTCCTGATATAATTTGTAGTGAATCGATAATTAATGTCTTTCCTGCACCAGTTTCCCCTGTTAAAACATTTAACCCTTTATTAAAATCAATGGTTATATCTTCGATAATTCCTATATTTTTTATATGTAATGTTGTTATCATATAATTCCCTCCTTATTCAGTTCTTTCCTTATTTATGTACTAAAAAAATGTTCGTTTTTATTGTATCGCCTATTTTAAAAATTGTCAATACTTTTTACGAACATTTTTTCTATTAAATAAATTGTTGCCATACTAAATTTGCAAAATCGATCCCTTTATTGGTTAAAAAGATTCTATCTCCATCAATTTGTAATAATCTTTCTTCTACTAACTTTTGTAATTCTTTTCTAAAAAGAAAAATAGGATTATCTTGATATTTTTCTTTAAACTCACTAATACTGATTCCTTCTATTTTTCTTAATCCTAATAACATATACTCTTTTTTCTTATCTTCTAAATTTTGTTTTTCCTCTATTTGTTTATCTTCAAAACTCCATTCTCCATTTTCTGTAAAAACTGTGTTAGCATAACGAATTCCATCTAAATAAGAATGACTAGCTACGCCTAAGCCTATATATTCCTTTTGCTCCCAACAATTTATATTATGTTTCGATTCTTTTCCTTCCTTAGCAAAATTAGATATTTCATAATGCTTATATCCATTTTGTTCTAATGTATTTTTCACATACCAATACATATTTCTTTCTAAATCCTCGTCTGGTAATTGTCTTTGACCAGTTTGAATTAGTTCATGTAATTGAGTATTTTCCTCTACCATCAAGGAATATACACTTAAATGATTTGGTTTTAACTTTTGTATTTGTTCTAGGGTTTTCTTGATATCTTGAATGGTCTGATTAGGTAATCCTATCATTAAATCTACATTAATATTATCAAATCCCATTTCCTTAACTAATTGGTAAGCTACTAAAAAATCCTCATAATTATGAATTCTTCCCATTTCCTTTAGTAAGGTATCATTCGTACTTTGTAAACCTATACTAATTCGATTAATCCCTGATTCTTTATATTGTTGTAGTTTCTCTTTTGTGATTGTTCCTGGATTAATTTCTATGGTTATTTCTATATCCTCAAATGTTATTGGATTTTCTTTCAATTTACTCTTTAATTCGGCTAATAATTGTTGGATATATTTTCCCTGTATAAACGATGGTGTTCCTCCTCCTATATAAATTGTTGTTACCTGATAATTAGTCCAATGATATTGTTGCATTTCCTGTATGACTTCTTGTATATATTTTTCTATTGGCATACAGGCATTAACATACGAAACAAAATCACAATAATAACATTTACTTTGACAAAATGGTATATGTATATAAACACCTAGTTCTTTTCGTTCCATTCTCTTCTTTCATTGCCAATAGAGATAGTTGTTCTTGGCAATTTTACTCCTTACTTTATACTTATTTTATGACTACAGAGGTCTGTGCCTATTGGCAATTTTCTGCTATTTCTATTATTTTTTTCAATCGATAATTAACGCCAGATTTTCCTAATGGCTGTTTCAATTTTTTTCCTAATTCAACTAATGACATATCTGGATTTTCTAGTCGCAAAATAGCTATTTCTTTTAACTTTTGTTCTAATTTCTTGAATTTTCCAGTTTTTTGTAATTTTTTTATGGCTGAAATTTGTTGAATGGAAGCATTAATGGTTTTATTCAAATTAGCTGTTTCACAATTGACTAATCGATTTACTTTTCCCCTCAGCTCTTTTTGGATTCTAATGTCTTCAAACTGCATAACAGCTTTATTGGCTCCAATTAGTGCTAAAAACTTTGATATCTCTTCTCCCTCTTTGATATAGATTGAACATTGGAACGTTTTTGCATAAACGCCTAATTGTTGCAATATATGAACTAATTCTTCTAAATTTTTCTGATTTTTTAAATCTACTTCTAAATGATATTCTTTTTCTGGATTGTTTACAAATCCTGAACCCATAAAAGCTCCCCTGATCATTGCTTTGGCATTCTCTTCTTTTAACTTTTCTTTTATCATGACATATATTTGTTGTTCTTGTATCAACACAAAATTAATATCTTTTATTTTCACTGTAATAGTAAATGTTTTTCCGCGATATATCTATGTTATGGTGAATATTTAAATTCGATAATAACTTAGAGAAACGATTAATATTATAATCATTTTCTGTTGAAAATTTAATTTCTTTATTTTTAATTATTGCCGTATTATCTGATATGAGATAACCAATTAATTCATTTTTTACCATTTCTTTATTCGTTAAACTGCTTGTCTTATTTAATTCTTGTTTTATATCTGAAGAAAATGACATGCTATTCCCTCCTTTATTTTAATCTTTTCGTTTTGTTACAAATATTCTGTCTTTACCACATAAATCTTTTTTACTATACGTTTCTTGATATTTCCCCTCTTGTTCAATTAATGCCTTAATTGCTGTTTTTTGATCATATCCAATTTCCAGACACAGATATCCCTTACTCATCAAAAATTGATGCGATTGATGTAAGATTTTGCGATAAAAATCTAGCCCATCTTTTCCACCATCTAAAGCGATTCTTGGTTCTTTTTGTACTTCTTTATCCAGTGTTTTGACTATTTCTTTTTTTATATAGGGTGGATTGGATACGATGATATCATATTTTTCCTTAGATACATCTTCAAATAAATCCGATAAACAAAAAACAATCTGCTTGTCTACGTCATTCTTTCTCGCATTTTTTTTAGCTACGTTTAATGCTTCTTGACTGATATCAACAGCAGTAATTTGGCAATTTTCTCTATATTTAGCTAAAGATATAGCTATTGCTCCACTCCCTGTACATAAATCTAAAATTTTTCTGGCATTTATTCTTTCTGCTACTTTTAAGACTTCTTCTACCAAAACTTCTGTATCTGGTCTAGGTATTAATACCTTGTCATCAACATAAAAATCCATTTTCATAAATTCTTGTTTATGGGTAATGTGTTGTAATGGGACTCCGTTTTTCATATCTTCAATATGATGAAAATATTTTTCTTCTTGCTTTGGTGTTAGTTTTTGTTCATCATATATTATTAAATATTGTCGTGTTTGCTTTAATATAAATTGCATCAATAGCCTCGCTTTTAACTTAGGCTCTTCTATATTCTCTGTTTTTAAGTTCATGGTTGCTTTATTGATTGCTTCTTTAATGGTCATCTTTACGCCTACTTTCTATTTCTCTATAACTCAAAAAATGCAAAACCATTAATTTAGCATTTTGCACTTTTTGTTTTTTATCTAAGTTAACTTAATATGAAATAAGAAAGAGTTTACCTATTATTGAAAAAATTCTTTAAAATCTTCTTCATTTATTTTTTCTCTTTGTAATAGTGTTTCTGCTATTTTATCTAACTTATCTCTATGTTGTTTCAATAATTCTTGTGCTTCATGATAAGCTGTATCAATCAATGTTTTAACTTCTTGTCCAATTTTATCCCCTATGTTTTCTCCAAACATTTGCATCTCATAAGGCTCTTTTCCTTGAAAATCAATTGGTCCTAATGTATCACTCATTCCATATTTGGTTACCATATCTCTAGCTATCTTAGTGGCCACTTCAATATCATTACTTGCTCCTGTTGAGATATCATTTAATACTAATTTTTCTGCTGCTCTTCCACCTAGCAAGGCAATTAATTTTTCTTTCATTTCGGTTTTCGAGATATAATATTTATCTTCATCTGATTTATACATCGTATATCCACCAGCAACACCTCTAGGTATAATCGATACTTCTTTTACATCTGTTTGTGTTGGTAAATATCTACTAACTACAGCATGTCCTGCTTCATGATAAGCTGTCAATTTTTTATCTTTTTCTGAATAGACTCTTGTACGTTTTTCTAATCCTACTGTTACTTTTTTTACGGCTTCTTCAATATCTTCATTTTCAATATCTTCATGTTTATGCTTTGTGGCTATGATGGCTGCTTCATTTAATATATTAGCCAATTCTGCTCCTGTAAATCCTGCTGTATCTTCGGCTATGCTTTCTAAATTAACATTATCTGATATTCTCTTATCCTCTGCATGTATCTTCAATATATCTAGTCTTCCTTTTAAATCTGGTGTAGGTATAGTTACTTGTCTATCAAATCTTCCTGGTCGCAATAATGCTTTATCTAACATTTCTGGTCTGTTGGTTGCTGCCAATACAATAATTGTCTCTTCTGAACCAAAACCATCCATTTCTACTAATAACTGATTTAATGTTTGGTTATTTTCCGTCTCTGCTCCACTATTAGAAGATCTTCTTGCTCCAATGGCATCAATTTCATCGATAAATACAATACATGGTGCTAACTTTCTAGCTTTATCAAATAATTTTCTAACACGTGATGCACCAAGTCCAGCAAACATTTCAATAAATTCTGATCCACTCATTGAAATAAATGGCACATCTGCTTCTCCTGCAATTGCTTTGGCAATTAAAGTTTTTCCTGTACCTGGCTTTCCATATAATAAAACTCCTTTGGGAATTTTAGCACCCATTTTTGTGAATTTTTCTGGTTTTTTTAAAAATTCTACAATTTCCACTAATTCTTCTTTTTCCTCATCCAGTCCTGCTACATCATCAAATTTTACTTTTGTTTTTCTTTCTGTATCATCATATACTTTTCCCTTTTCTCCTAACCCCTGTATTTTAAATATCATAACAAATAAAGCCAGCATAATGAATGTTGGTAAAAAAGAAATAATAAAAGATGGTATTTGTGCTAAAACACTTCTAGGTTTTTGGATTAACTCAATTTCATTTCCTTCTGCTACTTTTTCTTGAACTAATCCAATAAAACTCTCTGTATTAGGAACAATGGCATTTTTTTCTTTTTCTACATTTTTTTGTTTTACTTTAACTGTTGTACTCCCTACTCTCATCTCAATTTTTTCTATATTTCCATAAGATACTTCTTTAATTAAATCTGTATATGCTAATATATCCTCATCTTTTTTATCTTTGTCATTCATATAAAATATCGTTAATCCTAATATGAGAATTAGTATGATTATCAGACTAAGAAGTAATAACCATAGTTTCTTATTTTTTTGTTTTTCCTCTTTCTTCTTACTCATATTTGTCTCCTTTCCTACTTCATTCATATATCTCCTTTAAGCATTTGATCCTTCTGGTTCTCCTCCTAAATGATTATCTTTCTTATCTTTTTCCTCTTCTTGCTGTTCTTTATCTTTTTCTTTTCTTTCCTGTTTGTCTCGTTCCTGTTTTTCCTTTTCTTCTTGTTCTTCTATTTCTTTTCTTACTCGTTCTTGTGTTTCTGCTAATTTCATTAATTCTACTTGCCTTTTCAAAAACTCTGTTTTTAATAAAAAGATAGATGCTACTAAGTAAATAGCTGCCACAGAAATATACATCACTTGAAAATATTCCATATTAAAATCAATAAAAATATTAATCGCAATATAAATCATATTTAAAAATACTGATAAGGTTAAGGCATAAATAGACATATTAAAAATTGCTACAAATCTCATTTTTATGCGTGCAAACCAAGTCGCTAAATAACCAAATATACTTAGAAATACAGCATTGGATATTGTTGTTAGTAAATACATAACAAAACTATAAACAAATATAGTCAGAAAAACACTGATATATAAAACAATTACTTGTGATCCACTAACATAATCTATTACGGTTTGTTTAGTAAATTCAGTTATACCCATTTGAGTTAGAATTTCTTCATATTGATAACTTATGGTCCCTACCATTCCACCATTTTTTAATATGACTTTATCTTTTAAAATTAACATTCCTCTTCCTGTTTTAGTTATTTCATTTACATATTGATTAATGGTTTGTTCTTCTTCTGTTTTTGTATCAATAATTGTCTTTCCTATATACGAATCTTCCTCTGAAATGATAATTTTTTCTTCTGAAAGAATGTCTAATTTACCTTCTTTATAGGAAAATTCTGGGAACTCATGTTTCAAATATTGCACACCTTCTTGTATCATTTGATAGGTTTGATATACCATTCCTAAACAAAGAATAACAGCAAGAATTGCTACAATCTTGCTTATATAGGCAAGTGCTTTTCCTAATCCTTCTGCAGCCATATCTGGATATTTCTCAATTTTAGTAATCGAATCCCATATTTTATGGAAAAAGCCCATTTTTATTTTTTGTTCTTTTTCTTCATTCATTATCGATACTCCCTCCTTATATTTGTGTCTATAAATTTTGTATTAACAGAAAAGACTGCTTTGTCCCCTATCTTAATCTCTTTTTCTTGAATGTCACATACCACATGATAAGTTCCTATTCTTCCTAATATTTTGTAATTTTGACCGTTTATTTTGACATACCTTGCCTGTTTTTTCAAAAACGCCTTAAGGCTTTCTACTAAATAGCGCATTTTATCTACAAGCCTAAACATATCTCTATCATTCTTTATATTAAATCCATTCATATAGCCACAAGGAATAATAGCTACTTTCATCTTTTTTGGTGTTTTATAAATATTAGAATACCCAATATTAAAACCTTTAGGTAATTGTTTAATTTCTGCTACCTGTGATTCTAGATAACCAATCTTCTTTAAACCAATCGAATGTTTACAAGATATTCTTCCTAAAAAAGCTGAGCCAATCCTAACTGCATTCAAGTGCATATTAGGAAATTTTAAAAAAGCAGAAGAATTACAAATATGAAGCATACCTGTTTTGATATGATTCATTTTTAAAATTTCTACAACATGAATAAATCTCTCAAATTGCAATTTTGTATAGTTATCATCAAAAAAACTAATAGAAAAATGCGAAAAAGTTCCTTCTATTTTAATATTTTTACTCGTTTTTAATACTTCTATCATTTCTTCACGCTGATTATAAATAAATCCATATCTTCCAAATCCTGTGTCAATTTTCACATGTGTTCTTATCTGCTTATTTTGCTCTTCTCCTATTTTACTAGCAATCTCAACATCTTCTTTTGAACCAATTGTAATAATGATGTTATTTTTTACTAACATTTCCACATCTTCTTTGATTGCTGTGGAAGATAACATTAAAATATCTTCTTGAATACCTGCTTGTCTTAACTGTAGTGCTTCTTCTAAAGTAGCTACGGCAAAAAATGAGATTCCATTATCGATTAAAAATTTAGTATAATCTACAATTCCTAATCCATATCCATTTCCTTTTACTACTGCTATGATTTTTACAGGAACTCCATTATCATCATTTCCTGTTTCATTAACTAATTCCTTAATCTTTTCTATATTATGTCTTAAATCTTGCTTTTCTATTACTAGTGTATTCACTTTTTATCACATATTGCCACAAGATACTTATTGGCAATTTTTCTCCTTAATTTTATTCTCAACAGCCAATAGCAATCTCTATTAGCTATTTTTCTTTAATTTCATTTTTAATTGTCTAATGGTTCTAAATGCTTTTTCTGAAAAACGATAAATTTTATAAGTAATTGGCTTAAATGGTAAATATATCTCACCAATAAACTCTGTAAATTCTGCACCAAATCCTTGTTTAAATCGATACAATCCATATTGTGGATGTGTTTCATCAACCACGCCTGATACGCCTCTAAAATCATAAATGTCATCTTTTCTTTGAATTGCCATCTTTATCATTTCCCATTGTAATAAATAGTTTGGCATTAAATTACGATGAGAATTACTACTTGCACCATATAAATACCATGTTTTATTGCCATAAAAAATTGGTATAACTCCTGAAATTGGTTTTCCTTCATAATAGGCCATCAGAACTTTCATATGTTTTGGTCCCAAACAATCATACATTTTCTCAAAATATGCTAATGGTCGAATAATAAATCCATCTCTTGCTCCTGTCTCTATCATAATTCGGTGAAAATCTTTTAAATCCTCCTTATTTCCTTCCTTAATGGTTACTCCTTTTTTTGTGGCAAGACGAATATTATATCTCCATTTTTGTTTAAATCCTGCCATAATTTCTTCTTCTGTTTTGTCTTTAATATTCAACCTAAATACATACCTTGGTTGAATCTCATCTTTAAAATCTTTAGCATCATCTTTAATTTGATATCCTAAATTAGTTACTACATTTCTAAATTCTTGGTCATCACTTATGATATCTGGTTCTATTCTTAAAACAATAGCATTGTACTTTTTAGCTAGCTGTTTAGCTCCATCTGTTAATTGTTTCATCACTTCTATATTATGAATGTCACATACTGGCCCTCTAGAAGAATACATAACATTGCCAAAAATAGGCATTTTACGAATCCATACACAAAGTGAACCAATAATCTCCCCATTACTTCCTTCTGCCAAAATAACTTCTGGTTTCCAATTTGGCTTTTTTACTTCTGCCCATTCTAACGCTTGTTGAAAATTGCATCTCTCGTGTGCCTCTAAAAACTCTTTATATTTTTGTTTTGTTTCCTCACTATCTACAAATTTCATCTTTTTCTCCTTGTTTCTTTTTCTCTCTTTATCATTATTTACAATATATTGGTATTTTACACTAAATCCCCAAAATTTACAAGTACATAAAAAAAACTTCTAAACTTTTTCTTACGTATATTTACCGTTTTATACTTTCTAATATAATTGCTTTTGCTGTTTATCTTGAAATGTTGGACGTATCTGTTTCTTTTTCGTTTATCCCATTAACCATATAGAAAAAATCAACCTTTTACAGTTGATTTATCTATATTTTCATCTAGTCGATGATTTACTTAATGGAGCAATATTCTTACAAGTTAGGAACTATTTTGTTCTCTTTCTAAATCATTTTTAATTTAACATAAATTTATGTATTTTGCAAGCTTTTTCAAAGTCTTTATTTTATAACATTTTTCTATTTTCTTAAATATTGCAATACATCTGCTACACTTTTAAAAATTTTACTAGAAGATTTTTTTACGTCAATCTCAGCAGTTTCCATTGAATATCCATTATATTCTTTTATCATTGCCATATCATTTCTTCCATCTCCAATTGTAGCTACTTGTTCTTTTTCTATATCTAATATCTCTAATATTTTTTTTATTGCATTTTCCTTTCCAGCATTTACTGAAACAATATCTACTATTACAAAATCATGATTATCATAATACATACCTGGAAATGCTGAATGTGCTTTAATATACTCGTTAAACATACTATTTATCTCATCTTCAATATTTTGAGCTAATTTATAATCAGATGTTTTTATTCGTAATTTTAATAGTTTTTGATTATGGTATTCTACTTTATCTTCATCATCATAAAAAAACACTTCTATATTTTGCTTAGTATTTAAATACTCTATTATTTTATTTGAAATATCTATAGAAATTGATTGTTCATATATTTTTTGCATATCACTATTATAAATTACTGCTCCATTATTTGAAATTATATAGTCATATGGAATATTATATTGTTTTATTACATTACTAACGCTTGTTTTACTTCTACCTGTGACAATTACAAATTTTCCACCTGAATTTCTATATTCTTTAATGGATTTTACATTTGTTAACATATTTTCTTCTGTTATATATATTGTACCATCATAATCACTAAATACTATTTGTTTTTTTAGGTTATTCAATATTGTCTACCTCCATGTATTTATAAATTTATTAATTATATTAATTGAATGTTATGTCAGTTAATTCTAATTTATATAGTCTTTGTATCTTTTGTTCTTTATTGTAAGTATTAATATTAGAAATATATTTCCAGCCAAACTTTTCATATAAATTTACATGTTTTGTATATAACCACAATTCATTAGAATTTATATTGTTTCTTGCGTTTTCTTTTACAGTTTCCATTAATTTTCTACAAATTCCATTATTTCTATATTTTTCATCTACATATACATTTGCAAGCCATGGATATATATCAGGTCTAACAAATAAATCTTCATAAGAAAATTGATACATACCTACAATTTCATTATTTATAAATGCTCCATAAGTTTGTGGTAGTCTGCTTCCTTGTAAACTATATTTAATAAACTCTTTTACTTGTTCAAATGTATGTATTTCATCTTTTCCCCACCACTCATACATCCACTCTGTTATTTTATTAAGATTTTTTTCATTTATTTGAGTTATTTTACTTACTTCAATTTCTTCCACTTATTTCATCATTCCTTTATTAATCTATGATTCCATCTTTTTTCATCATGAGTATGCTTTTTTCATGAGAATCTTCATCTTCTGATATGTTTATAAACTTGTTATTCCATAATCTCACT
Source organism: uncultured Clostridium sp. (assembly GCA_947568535.1). Taxonomy (GTDB): domain Bacteria; phylum Bacillota; class Clostridia; order TANB77; family CAG-508; genus CAG-269. Next base: position 34,447 of record CANOPF010000009.1, read on the forward strand.
TTTTCACTACATAAACTTATACTAAATATCTTTGGTTTTCCATCAAATACTTCTTTATGTTCTTTAACATTATAATAGTATTCTCCTAAATCCATATTTCTTTTGTAAAATGACTGTGCTTCACTATTCCAAATTTCAAAAGTATATAATCTCAAGTACTTTTTATTTAGATTCTTTGCCTTTTCAATTGTATAATCTAATATTTGTTTTCCATATCCCAATTTTCGATATTCTTTCTTTATTCCAAACCAACTTAACCAGGCAGTATCTGAATATTCTGGAATTTCATAAATACCTGTTACACCAACTGGTATATTTCCTATATAAGCTATATATCCTATGTATAAATCTTTTCTTTCTCCTACAATTTTCGATTTATATACTGAATATGCACTTGAATTAGGAAAAATCTCATATTGTACTCTTGCTGCTATCTTTATATTATTTTTGCTTATTTCCTCAAATCTTAACTTCTTCAATATCTTACAATTTTGTTCTATTCTCTCTTTTCCTGATATTGCTTCATAAATATTTAATATTTCATCAATAATCATGTCTTCATTATCTTTTATATTTGAAAATAAATAAGGTGTATATATAACATCAAATAAAAATAAATCAAAATTTAATTTTTTAAAGTCTATTTTTTTATAAAAATTTCTTCTCTTTTCTCTTAATAAATTTTCTTCTGTATCTTTACCTAATCCAACTTTTTCAATCTCTATAAAAATACCTTTGCTTTCTTTTTCTTGCTCTAATAAAATTTGTAATGCTTTAGTACCCAATTTACTATTTCTATATTGTGGTAATATCGCTAAATAATCTAAAACAGCATACCCCTTGTCTTTAACCCTATTTAATAGCATAAAACCTACTAATTCACTTTTATATAAAATTTCTATAATCTTTGTATATTTCTTTTCGCAAGATGATTGTATTAATTCTAATGGTTTTCTTTCATCTTCAGGAAATATTTGTAAATAATATGAATATACTTCTTTTTCAAATTCAGTTATACTTATATCTTTTAATTCTATATCTTCCATAATTTTGCACTGCCTTTCACATTTATTATATCTTCATTTATATGTTTTTTCAACCATTTTGAAAAACTATATTAATTTAATTATTATTCGTTACTTTTGATTTTATAAATTGATAATCTTTTCTATAATTTCTATATCTTCTATTTTATTAATTCCAAAACACTTTTTGCCTAAATCT
>CANOPF010000010.1 GCA_947568535.1 uncultured Clostridium sp.
TTCTTCACCCTTTTCATCAAAATACACATTAATTTTAAATGTTTCGTTCATAATTTCTCCTGTTTTTTGTATTCTAGGAAAGTTATCATGGTATGATAACTTTCTGTAGAAGACAAATATGGCAGAAATTAGATTTTGTAGCAGTTTACACTGCGTACAAAATCTTAATTCTGGTTTTTTATTAATATTTATTCAATTTATATGCTAGAAAGACGTTATTATTCACATATAAATTATTGATTTAAAGGGCTTGTTTTAAGAAAAACTCTATATTTCTATTTTTAATTCAATTTTTTTATAGCATTTCTTTTTTTATTTTATAATTATCCTCTATTATATATACATCCATATTTTTCGAAAAAACTAACCATAAATTAAAAAAATTTTATTTTTCTAGTAAAAACTGAATAATAAAATTACTGAAAAAATAAAAAATATGTGTTGCATTCGTGGTACAACACATACGACTTATTTTGAATAACAGCGATTCAATTTTGCATCTAAATAATAATATATAATCTTGTACTTGTCAAATAGATTTTAAGCTTTTAGTTGTACACATTAAATCCTTTGCTTCCCATATATTCATATACCATATTTTTATAATCAATAATAAACTTTTTCCTCATCTTTTCATCAATCTGATCTAAATCTAAATATGGTGCTATATCTTCTATTTCAGTTAATAAAAGCGTATTATCTTCTAGTTTTATAAAATCTATTCTTTGAATTCCATAATAATTCCCATTCATTAAAGCGAATTTGTTTGCCATTTCTAGTTCTTTATGAGTATATTCATATTTTATTGCTTCTGGATAAATTGGAACTTTACTTGGTATAAATTCCAAGGCATATTCAAACTTATCTTTTATATAATAAAATTGTACTTCTGATTTAAACTTCATAAAAGGTTGAATAATATAGGAATTATCAAATTTCTGCTTTAGATTATTTCTCTCTACTACTAATTGACCAATTCCATCATAACTATTTTTTAATTTCAACATATATTTATTTGGATTATTTAATAACTTTAAATCTTTTAAATTATCAATACTTGGTATAACTGCATACCCTTTCTTAAATAAATCAACTAAATATGTTTTATCTTTACCATCAAATTTACCATCAAAATTTATACGTAGTAAATCTTTTTTTACTATTCTTGTTTTAAATTCATTCTCCTTATTTATGCTTTCTATTGTTGCATTCGATTCCCATGTATTTCTTTGTAAAAATACATCAAATATGTCTTCTAATCTCTCATCATAATTTTTATCAATAATAGCTACATTGTGTCCATCTTTTTGAAAAGTTCTTGCTAACCATATATCTTCTAATTTTTCATCACTATCTATATTACTTATCATTAAGATATTCATTTTTTAATTTTCCACACCCTATTCTAAATTCTTTGTTTTGAAGTAATTGTTGTTTCAACAATTTTTGCAATGTAGTATTTTCTACTAGTGTATTATAATTATCACATTCTTGTATATTAAAAATAAAATTCAATATATCTTTTTTTGCATCTTCGCCATCTTTTACCTCGAATAATTTATAGAATTTAGCAATATTAGAATTAGAATCTATCATTTTATTTATTTGATTACTTAATAACCAGGAATCACAATGATATTCTGGATTTTCTAATTTTAGGTATCTTTTGATTTCAGTTTTAGAATCTTTAATCGAATTTAATACTTCTCCTATTTCTAGTTTATCTCCATAAGGTATATGTATTTTTATATAATTTTCACGTCTTTCATATTGCAATCTTCCAACTTCTATTAGCTTTGTATTAATAAAATAGGCAGCCCAAATCATTTGCGAAACTCTAATATTTTTTAATTTTTTAATATAAATATCATTAGTTAAAGTTTCTGTAACTCTTTTTTTATATAACATCTTTTGTGTATCACTATAATTTTTATTTATCATATTATTTTCGTGTAATTTATAGCCTAATAATACTAAAACACTTGTTATAAAAGAATTATATTGTTCTCCAAAAAGTTCTATCATATCTTGCTTTTTCCAAAGAGTATATATTGAAGATGATTTATTTGTATACAAAATATTATAAACTTCTTCACTTTTAGTATTAAAATCACTTATTGTATTAATATCTTCTATACACTTATAACATTTATTTTTATATTTCTCATCATATATCCCATAATAATCTAGTGCTTTATCAATTTCAATATAATCTACTTGCATTTTACATTATTCCCTTTCTTTCTTAATTTTCTTATTGATTTTATCATAATACAATAAAAAATAAAAGAATAACACCAACATTTTATCTACTTTGTTATCATAAAAAAGCATTATTCATTTTATCAAAAAATTGTCCCTTTTGGTAAGATATTCGATAGCATACGCTATCGCCTACTTACCTCCACTCACAAAACTATCAAATTAATATTCTAAACTCTTTTATTTTCAACGGTTTGCTCATTTTACCACCTATCAAATTTTACTACCTTACATATTATCAAAAATTTGATACTTTTTGGCACAGAAAATTTTGTATTTACAAAAATCCAATAATAAGATTACTGGAAAAAACTTGAAATATTTTTGTTTTGTTCGCTTGTTTTGGGCATAAATTTATAGTAATATATTAACAACCTTACGTTAAAGGAAAGGTTAGCCTTTTCTAAAAGGCGGAAAGGAGGCTACAGAAAATGACCATTGGAGATGCAATTCTTGATTTAGTTGATAAATTGCTAGTAGAAAGGGAAAAAGTCGTAAGGCTAGAACTTTCATTGCAACATCAGTTAAATAAAGATGAGCAATTAGACAAAGACTAAACTGTAGCAATACATAGTCGATAGAGTGGATTTCGCGGTCTGCTCTATTTTTTAGCATAAAAAAAGTATGTGTATTCGCGGGTACACATACGACTACAAGTTTGACCATTGGAATCAAACACATTTATTTTGTAATTAAATAATAACATATTCTTTTGTATTTGTCAAATAAATTTCTAGTATTTTCCAATATTTTCTATATAATTGATATATCAAATTTTGAATTCAAATCATTTTATCAAGCATATTTCACTTGGTGTCTACTTTGGCATCTTCCTTCTGAAATATCATGTGTTACCATAATTGTTGTAATACCTTCTTTTTTCAAAATATTATAAATATCATTGGTTACCATTATTCTGGTTTGATAATCTAATGCTGAGAATGCTTCATCTAATAGTAAAATTTTAGGTTTTACTGCTAATGTTCTAATGAGTGCTACCCTTTGTCTCATTCCTCCTGATAATTCAGATGGGTATTTATCACGAAAATCATACAGATTATATTTTTTTAACAGTTCTTCTACATATTCCTTAGCTTTTTTATCTTTATTTCCTTTTATCTCTAAACCAAACATGGTGTTACTTATTATACTTCTCCATTCTAATAAACAGTCTCTTTGTAACATATATCCGATTTTTGATGATAATCCTTCTATTTTTTCTCCCTCTATGTAGATTTCTCCTGTCGTTTTATCTTCTAATCCTGCTATAATTGAAAGTAATGTGGATTTTCCACATCCACTTGGGCCTATGATACTTACAAACTCTCCTTTGTTCACTCTAAAATTAATGTCTTGAATAGCTAATATTTCTCCTTCTTTATTTTGGTATTTCTTCGTTATATTTTTGACCTCCAATATTTTTTGCATTATTTTCCCTCCTATTGTCATTTATCCTATTACATTTTATGTCAAATTCATAAAATTGTTCTTGTTAACTGCTTATTTTTTCTGTATCTTTATGCAAATTTTCTTCTTTTTCCCCTTTTTGACTAAACATGAAGTAAGCGATTAAACTATTTTTTTCTAATAATATTCGCTTTGGGATATGATGAATATCGATAAAATTGTATTCTAAATTTATTTTATATTTTTTAAAAGCGTAATGACTCATTTTGTCTTCTTTAACATTATTTTGTACTTTCCATTTTTCTTCTCCTGTGTAAATGATGATAGGAACTACCATTGCATATTCTTTACTTTTTCCTATTTTTTTATTTCTACATGATTCTTGCATAATATCAATACAATAATTTAAAATTCTATATGGCATACGATGGTCGATATAGGATAAATGTTCGATTAAAAAAAATATTTCTTTATTTTTGAGTTTATAGATTAAATCGATTTCTTTTTCTTTATACTTTTTTGTGATAAAATTGCTAGTATAGGGAACTAAATCTTCTTCTTTGACTGTTTCTCTTGGATTTAAAAATTGATTAATGAATTGAGCTACTTCTTTTTTATTTTCTAAGATTTTTTTTATTAAATAATGTTGTGAATCTTTTTTCTTTACTTGACTTAGATTATATTCTGTTTCTTCTTCTGCTAATTGCATGACTGCATTTAGTCTTAATGTGTGGATACATTTTATGTATTGACTATATGAAAATACCTTCAATATCCTTCCTCCTTATTGATTATATTTTGATGCATCTTATTGACGGTTTTTGTCTATTCTTGATGCATATTTAACGCTCTTATCACCTAATTTCTTTTTTTATTTTTTTTCTGGGAATTTTTCGACTTTTTGAATAAATTTAATTGATATGAAACTTTTTCTATTTAAACATCAAATAGGAAGATTTGCAAGCATTTCTACAAATCTTCCTATGTTTCGCTATTATTTCTTAATTTTCACCTTTTTATTTAGCGACTCTTTTGTTTATTTTTCTCCAAAATATGTACTTGTTTCTTGTAAATCTCCAAAATTCTGTTGCCTTAATATTTCATAGGTAATAATAGCCACTGAATTGGATAAATTTAATGATCTTAATGTTGGTAACATGGGGATTCTAATTGTTTTTGTATTTAAGTATTTTTCTAAAAGCCACTCTGGTAATCCTTTTGTTTCTTTTCCATACAAAATAAAAACTTCTTCCATCTTTGAATAATCTATGTCTGTATATTTAGTCTTTCCTTTTGTTGTAGCAAAAAACATATTATTCTTTTCTGGTGGATATTTTTTTAAAAATTCCCCCAATGAATTGTGTTCTTCAATTTCTATTTTATCCCAATAATCTAATCCAGCCCTTTTTAATGATTTTTCATCTATCTTAAAACCTAATGGATGTACTAAATGTAATTTTGCTCCAGTTATGGCACAGGTTCTCGCTATATTGCCAGTGTTCTGTGGAATCTCGGGTTCTATCATAACAACATTTATCTTCACGATTATTCCTTCTTTCCTTCTTATTCTTAACTTGTAAAATAATCACAAGAAAGGTTCTTAATCAGTATAATTTTTGCCTTACATATTCGTATAAGATAATTCCTGTAGCAACAGATGCATTTAAACTTTCCGTCTTTCCCAACATAGGAATTTTTACTTTCTCATCGGCTATTTCTTGAATTTTTTCTTCTACTCCATTTGCTTCATTGCCAATCACAATAATCTTTTTGTCATAATGAATTTGATAAATTGTATCTTGTGTCTCTAATGAAGAAACTACTATTTTAAATTTATGCTTCTTTACTTCTTTTAAGGTTTGCCTTAAATCATCACATTCTATAATTTTTACTCTAAATATAGCTCCCATGGTAGAACGTACGACTTTTGGATTATATACATCTGCTGTTCCTTTTGATACCAATATTTGTGTTAATCCTATGCTGTCTACTGTTCTCAAAATTGTTCCTAAATTTCCTGGGTCTTGTACATTATCTAAAGCAACTAGGATATCTTGGGTATAATCAATGGCTACATCTTTATCGCTCTTTTCTATAATAGCCAAAATTCCTTGTGGCGTTTGTACTTCTGATAAATAGTTAAAGATTTTTTGTGTCACATATATACATTCATATTTGGCAATTTCATACATTAATTCTTTAGGAATGGTTTCATTTTTCTCACAATCATCGCATAAAATAATTTGTTTAATTGGTGCTTTCTCTTGAATGGCTTCTGCCACCAATTTAATGCCTTCAATGATAAATTGATTTGCCATATCTCTATATTTTTTGTCTTTTAATTTCTTTACTTGTTTGACAAATTCATTTTCTTTACTTGTTATTCTTTGCATTTTTTTCTCCTTACTTTTATTTATCGTTAGCCATTATTTTGTGATTTTTTTCATCACAACTTACCAAAATAGATTTGTTTCTACTTTTTCCATGATAGAAAGTCTGTTATTTCTTTTAGCATATGTTGTTCATTTTCCGTTTTTATTGCTAATGTCACCATTGGTTTGATACCTGCCGAAAATTTTATTTTTGTTCCATATTGTTTTACTAATTGGCTAATATCTAATGTAAACTTGTTTGCTTCAAATGTGAATACTATGGTTGTTTTTTTGCTGACTATTTTGCTAATCCCTTGCTCTTTTGCTAGATATTTGATTCTCGCTATGGCAATTAAATTTTCTAATTCAGTTGGCATATTACCAAATCGATCAATGATTTCGTCTATTCGATTTTGTATGTCTATTTCATTTTTACATAGAGCTATATTTTGATAGATTTCTATTTTTTGATTAGCGTCTGGTATATATTCATCTGGTATGTAACTGGTTACATTTAGATCAATTTGTAAGTCAACTTCTTCTTGTTTTTCTATTCCTTGCATCTCTTTTACTACCTCATCTAATAAATGACAATATGTATCATATCCTACTTGTTCTAGATGCCCTGATTGGATTTCGCCTAATAAACTTCCTGCTCCTCTAATTTCTAAATCTCTCATAGCAATTTTGAAGCCAGAACCGAATTCTGTGAATTCTTTGATGGCTTTTAGTCTTTTATCTGCTACTTCTGTTAATAGTTTATCTTTTTTATATGTTATATAGGCATAGGCTTGTTTATCTGCTCTTCCTACTCTTCCTCGAATTTGGTAGAGTTGGGCTAATCCCATTCTTTCTGCATTTTCTACAATGATTGTATTGGCATTTGGTATGTCAATACCTGATTCTAGTATAGTTGTACATACTAATACATTGGTTTTTCCTTCTGTAAATTCTTTCATGATTTCTTCTATTTTCGTTCCTGTCATTTGCCCATGTGCATAGACAACATTGGCTTCTGGTACTAATCTTGCTATATCTTCTGCTTTTTTCTGGATTCCTTCTACATGGTTAAATACATAAAATATTTGCCCATTTCTTTCTAGTTCTTTGGTAATGGCTTCTTTAATGACTTCCTCATCATATTCTAATACATATGTTTGAACAGGTCTTCGATTATGTGGTGGCTCATAAATAACGGACATATCTCGAATTCCTACAATTGACATATGCATGGTTCTTGGAATGGGTGTTGCTGTCATGGTTAACACGTCTACATTGTTTCTTAATTGCTTGATTTTTTCTTTATCTTTTACACCAAATCGGTGCTCTTCATCAATAATTAATAGTCCTAAATCGCTAAATTCTACATCTTTACTTAGTATTCTATGTGTTCCTATAACAATATCTACTTCTCCCCATTTTAGTTTTTTGATGACTTCTTCTTGATATTTTTTACTTTTAAATCGATTGAGAATTTCTACATGAATAGGGAATTCTTTTACTCTTTCTTTAAATTCCTGGTATTGTTGTTCTGCCAATACAGTAGTTGGTGCTAAGTAGGCAACTTGTTTTTGATCCATGACTGCTTTAAAGGCTGCTCTTAGTGCTACTTCTGTTTTACCATATCCTACATCTCCACATAATAATCGATCCATTGGCTTTACCATTTCCATATCTTTTTTTATTTCTTCAATACAACGTAATTGATCTTCTGTTTCCTGATAAGGAAATTTTGCTTCAAATTCATTTTGCCAAGGTGTGTCTTTACTAAAACGAAAGCCTTGCGTCTTTTCTCTTTTTGCGTATAATTCAATTAATTCTTTTGCTACTTCTCGTAAATTGTTCTTTACTTTTGTTTTTGTTCTTTCCCAGTCTTTGGTCCCTAAACGATTGATTTTTGGTTGAATGGTCTCTCCTCCTATATATTTACGGATAGCATCCAGATCATTGGTTGGTATATATAAAATGTCATCATTTTGATATTTTATTTTTATATAGTCTTTAATTGTACCATCTGCTTTAATGGTATTCACACCAATGTAAATACCAATTCCATATCGCCTATGAACAACATAATCTCCTATCTTGAGATCCCCAAAAACAACTTTTTCTCCTTCTTTAAAGTCTGTATGGATAACCTTTTTTCTTCTTTTTTCTCCTTCCATTAAATCATCAGCCACAATGACTAATTCATTACTATCATAGCATTCAAATCCTGCTGATAATCTTCCCAAGGTAATGGTTACCATTGTTTCACTTGCTTTTACAATAATGGTTTGATTTAATTTTTCTTCTATTTTATTCATGATTTCTTTTTCGTCTAATAAAGCTTGCCATTTTTTTGCCTTTTCTTTTGTTGAAACAAAAAGATAAATTTTTTTCTTTTCCTTGATTGATTTTTGTATGTCTTCTAATAAATTTTGCATTTCACTTTTATAATAATTGACTTCTCGATACGCAAATTTATATTTCTCTGTTGCTAATTTATTTTGTCTATCTTGTTTTTCTAGATAAATAATTGGTTTTTTTTCTAATTTGTCTTGTATTTCTTCATCTGTTAACAAATGTTTAATAGCTTCTGGTACCATTTTTTCTTTTTCTAGCAAAGCTTTAATTAAATTTTGATTATCTATGGTAATATTATTAGCCCTTTGTTTTATTTTTCCGATTTCATCTAAAAATATACTATAATTAGTTGATAAATAATCTAGTATAACTTCTTGTTTTTCATAAAAACAATCAAAATATTTATCGATTTTACTTACATAATTTCCACTTTTTATTTGTTCTATATCTTCTTGTACTATATTTTGCTGTTTTTCTTCTACTTTTCTTTTTTCTATTTTCTGACTAATACTTTCTATTGTATCTTCTAAAATATATTCATGTGCTGGATAAATGGTTGCTTTTTCTAAAGTATTCCATGATCGTTGTGTTGTTATATTAAAATTTCGAATGGAGTCAATCTCATTTCCCCAAAACTCAATTCTAACCCCTGTTATTTCATTTGTTGCTACATCTACAATTCCACCTCTGATACTAAATTGACCTCTTCCCTCAATTAAATCATATCTTGCATATCCTAATTTTAATAACTTTTGCTTAATCTCTTCTAAAGAATATTTTTCTCCTACATTAAGATTTAATTCATTTGCATATAATACTTTTTTACTAGGTAATTTTTGCATTATGGCTTCTATTGTTGTCACAACGATTAAATTTTTTTTGGTTTTTATCTCATTTAATGCCTCAATTCTTTTATAGGGAAGATTTTTACTTTCTACAAGATAGTCATATGTTACCATTTCCTTTTTGGGAAATAATACCACTTTATCCGTAAAATAGTGAATATCTTTATATAATTTTTTTGCTTGAATTTCATTATATGTTACTAAACAAATTGGTTTTTTTGCCCATTCATGTATTGCTGTTACTATTTGAATCATGCCTACGTCAGTTAAGCCCGATATAGCTATCGGACTTGTTTTTTTTTCGACTTGTTTCAGTAAATCAATAAATTTGGCTGATTTACCAAGCTCACCTAATATTGTATTCATTTTTCTCTCCTATTTTTACTGTTCGTACTAAACAATTAAATTATGGTTTATTATACTATACTTTCTTACCTCTTGACAACTAATTTATCGAATTTACCATGAATATATTTTTTTAATTTGAGCATAAAGTCTTCTGGATCAATTTCTTTTTTGGCTACCATATCTAATCCCTTTTCCCAACTTGCTGTAAGTTTTGGATTTAACATATCTGGCATAGAATGATACACAATATCATAAATTTTTTCTCCTTTTTCTGTAGGCGTTATCACCTGTGTTTTTGTATGAATTTCTATATATTTGATTTTTTCTAGTTTTTTCATAATTTCTGCTCTTGTTGCACTCGTTCCAATTCCTGCTCCTTTAATTTGTTCTCTTAGTTCCTCTTCTTCAATTAATTTTCCTGCGTTTTCCATGGCCAATATGATCGATCCTGAATTGTACCTGCTTGGTGGAGATGTTTCGGCATCTTTTATTTCAAAATTCTTGGTTTCTATCTTTTGTCCCTTTTTTAACTTTTTTAATATTTCTAAATTATTTTCTTTATCTGTTTTTACTCCTTCTTTTTCATTTGTCTTTAATATAGCTAAAAATCCCTGTTTTTCACATACTTTTGCACTACCATAAAAATTTTCTGTTCCTACCTTTACTGTTACTTGTATCTTACTATATTCAGCAGGTGGATAGAAAATAGCTAAAAATCTTTTCACAATTATCGTATAGATTTGCTTTTGTAACGCTGGCAGTTGATTATAATTTTCGTAACCTTGTCCTGTAGGTATGATTGCATAATGATCTGTAATTTTACTATCGTTAACATATTTAGTTTTTACTAAATTAGTACTATACTTTTCTTCTATCATTTTTTGAATATATCCTTGTACCTCTTCATTCTTAAATCCTTTTGCTATTCCATTCAAATTTTTGGTTATTTCTTTTGCGACTGCAGTGGATAATACTCTTGCATCTGTTCTTGGATAGGTCACTAATTTTTTTTCATATAAATTTTGTATTATTTCTAATGTTTCATCTGGTTTAATTTTAAATTTTTTGGTACATTCATTTTGGATTTCTGCTAAATTGAATAAAAGTGGTGCATTCTCTTTTTGTTTTGATTTCTTTAATCCGACAATTGTTGCTTGCTTTCCTACTAAGCTCACTATAAAATCTTTGGCATCTTGTTCCTTTTTAAAACCAGATTCATGATATAATTGATTGGATCCATACATTGATGAAGTTTCATTTACTTTCCATTCTGCTTTAAAGATACTACTTTCATCGCCAAATTCTCCCAAAACTTTATAATATTTAGTTTTTACAAAATGTTTAATTTCTCGTTCTCTTTGGACAATCATTCCTAATACACATGTCATAACCCTTCCTACTGATATGGATACTCTTTCTTCATGAATACTTTTGGCTAATTGCCTTCCATAAATAATTGACAATAATCTAGAAAAATTAATACCAATTAAATAGTCCTCTTTGGCTCTTAAGTATGCACTATCTGATAAACTATTATATTCTGATAAATCTTTTGCTTCGGCAATTCCTCTTGTTATTTCTTCCTCTGTTTGTGAATCAATCCAAACCCTTTTTATTTTTGCCTTTGGGTTTGGTTGTGCCATCATAAATACTAGTCTTTGTATATATTCTCCTTCACGTCCAGAATCTCCTGCATTATAAATTTCTTCAATATCTTCTCTTTGCATTAATTGTTTAATGATATTAAACTGATTTTCTACTGCTGGAATAATCTCATATTTCCATTCTAAGGGAATAAAGGGCAATGTTTCTAATCGCCATAGTTTTAGTTTTTCATCATATTTTTCTGGGTAACTCATGGTTACTAAGTGTCCTACGCACCAGGTAATAATCCAATTTTCTGATTCTAGATACCCATTTTTTCGGTTTGTCGTGATTTTTAGTGCTTTTGCAAATTCCATAGCTACTGATGGTTTTTCTGTTATTAATAATTTTTTGCCCAATTTTTTTGGTTTCCTTTCTTTTTTATACATTATTTTTTAGATATTCATTGGCTATGTTTTTTACTTTTGCCATTTCTTCTTTGGTCTCGGGTATTTGATAAGAAAATCGATCAATCATTTTGCTAATATAGTCTTTTTCTTTGACGATTTTAAGACTATAGGAAAAATGAAAATCAAAAACATAAGATGCATATCGTAGAATCTGATCGGTCTGACTTATTCTATTTTTGGTATTGGCTAAACGTCTTTGATAAAAGTCCTCTAACATCTTTTCTGATAATCTTCCTTGTTCTATCTGTTTTATCCTTTCTTTTTCTTGCCAATAAACATAATTGGCTTCATAGAGAAGATCCATTTTGTCTGCATCTTTTATGATTTTAGCAAACTGCTCTTTGTCTTTTGATAATCCTTTTGTCAATGTATATTGATTATGCTCTTCAATGGCTGTATAAATGATATCATCATATTGACTTTCATTGATATATTTCCTAATATTATTATCTTTTTTTAATATCCTTACGCCTGCTTTTCCATGATCAAATTTTTCTCTTTCTTCTCTTGTCTTGATTTGGTATTGTTCAAATCTTCCTATATCATGAAGTAATCCAATTAGTTCAGCCAGTTTAATCTCTTCTTCTGTTAATGATAATGCTTTAGCTATTTTTTTACTATTTTCTGCTACACGATACATATGCTTTACTTTTATTTGAATTCTTGGTGATTCCCATTCTCTTTCTTGAAAATACTTTTTGCATTCTCTTTTTACCTTTTCCATATCAATCACTTTTATCTCATTCCCTTCTTAGGTATAAATCTAGTAAGAAAAACACTACATTTGTCTACTTTTACTTTATTTGTATTGTATCATTTTTCTTTTATAAATTCAAATACTATTATTGAAACCATAAAAAATTTGTTATATAATAGGAAACATGAAATGAGAAAATGAAAGGAGTTATACTGTATGGAATATACATTTAATGAGATCGAAAAAAAATGGCAAGAATATTGGGATACACATCACACGTTTTATACAGATGTATGGGACTTTTCAAAGCCTAAATTTTATGCTTTAGATATGTTTCCTTATCCTTCTGGACAAGGTTTACACGTTGGACATCCAGAGGGTTATACTGCAACAGACATCTTATCTAGAATGAAAAGAATGCAAGGATATAATGTTCTACATCCTATGGGTTGGGATGCCTTTGGGCTTCCAGCAGAACAATATGCTATTAAAACAGGAAATCATCCATCTGGTTTTACGGCTAATAATATTGCTACATTTAAAAAGCAGCTAAAAATGCTTGGACTTTCTTTTGATTGGGATAAAGAGATTTCTACTTGCGATCCTGATTATTATCAATGGACACAGTGGATTTTTAAACAACTGTATCAAGATGGACTAGCCAAACTAGTAGAAATGCCTGTTAATTGGTGTGAAGAATTAGGTTGTGTTTTATCCAATGATGAAGTAATTAATGGAAAAAGCGAAAGAGGAGGCTTTCCTGTTATCCGCAAAAATATGAAACAATGGGTTTTAGATATCCCTAAATATGCTGATCGTTTATTAGATGGTTTAGATGAAATCGATTGGCCAGAATCTACCAAAGAAATTCAAAAAAATTGGATTGGTCGTAGTGAAGGAGCAGAAGTATCGTTCAAACTAGCTGATCGTCCTTTATCTTTTACCGTATTTACTACTAGGCCAGATACTTTATTTGGTGCAACTTATTGTGTATTAGCACCTGAATTAGACTTAGTTAATCAAATTACAACTCCTGAACAAAAACAACTTGTTGAAGAATATAAAAAACTAGCAGCTAGTAAGTCTGATTTAGAAAGAACTGAATTAAATAAAGATAAAACTGGTGTATTTACAGGAAGTTATGCGATTAATCCAGTAAATGGTAAATCCATTCCTATTTGGATTTCTGATTATGTATTATCTACTTATGGTACTGGTTGTATTATGGCTGTTCCTGCTCATGATCAAAGAGATTATGAATTTGCTAGCAAGTTTGGTCTAGATATCCTTCCTGTTTTAGCAGGTGGTGACATAACCCAAGAGGCTTTTATCGGTGATGGTATACACATTAATTCTGATTTTCTTAATGGTTTAAATAAAGAAGAAGCTATTCAAAAAATGATAGCTTGGCTAATTGAACATAAAGTTGGTTCTAAAAAAGTAAATTATAAACTTCGCGAATGGATTTTTGCTAGACAACGATATTGGGGTGAACCAATTCCTATTGTCTATGTAGATGACGAAATGAGAACTTTACCAGACGAAGATTTGCCTCTTATTTTGCCTGAGTTAACTGATTATTCTCCTTCTAAAGAGGGAAATTCTCCACTAGATAAGGCTACTGATTGGATTCAGACGAATGTTCAAGGTAAACCTGCCAAACGTGAAACAAGTACCATGCCAGGTGCTGCTGGTTCAAGTTGGTATTTCCTACGTTATATTGATCCAAAAAATAAAAATGAATTAGCCAATAAAAAATTACTAGAATATTGGCTACCTGTTGATTTGTATGTTGGTGGTCCAGAACATGCTGTTGGTCACTTATTATATTCTAGATTTTGGAATCAGTATTTATATGAAAAAGGTATTGTTCCTGTTAAAGAGCCATTTGCTAAACTTCGTCATCAAGGTATGATTTTAGGCACTAATGGAGAAAAAATGAGCAAATCAAAGGGAAATGTCATTAATCCAGACGATATGGTAAAACAATATGGTGCTGATAGTTTAAGGATATATGAAATGTTTATGGGACCAATTGATGCTGCAAAACCATGGGATCCTAATGGAATTGATGGTTCTAAAAAATTCTTAGATAGAGTTTGGCGATTATTTACCGAATCAAAAAAAATACAAGAAACTGAAAATCCAAATCTAGAAAGAATTTACCACTATACCGTAAAGAAAGTTACTCATGATTATGAAAGTATGAATTTTAATACAGCCATTTCTCAAATGATGATTTTTATTAATCATGTATATAAAGAAAATATTTTTCCTCTTCATTATGCAGAGGGGTTCTTAAAATTATTAAACCCTGTTGCTCCTCATATTACAGAAGAACTATGGAACCTTTTAGGGCATCCTTCTACAATTACTTATGAAAACTGGCCTGAATATGATGAAACAAAAACATTAGCCAATGAAATAACTTTACCTATTCAATTTAATGGAAAGCTAAAAGCTACCATTCAAATTGTTCCTGATGAAGAAGAAACAAGCGTAAAACAAAAAGTCCATCAAGCTATTGATAGTAAATTAGATGATAAAAAAATTATAAAAGAAATTTATATAAAGAATAAAATTTATAATATTGTTCTGTCATAAAATTGTAAACAATATTTAATCTTTTTGAAATACACTACTTCCATTTTTATAGTATAATATCGGTAGAATATACTAAGGAGAATAGTCTATGAGTATAGAAACTGATTTAAAAAAAGATGGAATTGAAGTAATCGGAAAATTGGATACATTAAAAATTAATGCTATCGCACGAAATATATCACAAAAAATTTGTGAAGTGTTTCCTAACTCTGGTCTTAACCAAAATGACTTATTTATTCGTTTATCACGATTAAATATGTATAAAGCAAAAATGCCTGAACGGACTAGCAGAAGCTAACTATTTTTATAAAAATACTTCTATTTATTTTCATGAACACATTGCTGATGAAGATTTAGAAGAATTTGCTGTTCATGAATGTATTCACTATATTCAAGAAGTAAAAGATAAACGAAATGAATTAATACGAATGGGACTTTGTGATTATACTGAATTTAAGGTATATGGATTAGGTTTAAATGAAGCTGCTGTTCAATTAATTTCTTCTAAAATTAATGGTATACCCAAAGAATATGTAAAATATTTCGGTATAAGTTTTGAAACGACTAGCCCATCGTATTATCCTTTAGAATGTTGTTTAGTTAATCAATTAGCTTATCTTATTGGTGAAGATATTTTATTTGAAAGTACACTGAATAGTAATGACCTCTTTAAAAAGGCATTTTCTGATTTGACCTCACCAAAAGTATTTATGGCTGTTCAAAATGCCATTGACGACATTCTTTATCATGAAGAAAATATTATTAAATTAAACAACAAGATTGCTCAAATTGATGATAGAAATAAAAAAGTCGATCATATGATTAAAAAGATTGATGAATACAAAAAAGAAATCACGTTAACCTTTATGAGGACACAAAATTTAATTATTTCTAGTTATTTTGACACCGCCTTTAATCGCATTGTTGATTTAGAAGGAATTGAAAAATATCGAAGAAAACTATATTGTTTTAAAGATTTAATTGGCTGTACAGAAGGTTATACTTTCTTTAATGATTATTATGTTACTAAAATGGAAAAACTTGAACATAAATATACCCTATTAGAAAATGGTCAATTTGAGACTGCTCTTAAAATCATGACCAAAAAAGAAAGTGTTTTTATTCGTTTTTTGAAAACACTAAAAAAATTTGTTTTTGGCGGTAGTATATCAAAAGAAAATATCCTTAATTCAAATGACAGGTAAATGTAAACTATTTACCTGTCATTTGTTTAATTATATTTTTAGCAGCTTCTCTGCCAGAATAAGCAGCCCATGCGACTGTTGATCTTGTTCCTGTTAAATCTCCTCCTGCATATATATTAGGGTTAGAAGTCTGGTATTTCTCATTTACTTGGATATTTCCCCATTGATTGGTTTGTAATCCTAATTCTTTTACATATGGTTCTACTTGAGATCCTAGTGCCATAATAACATAATCTACATCCAAAATGTAATTACTTCCTTCTATATTAACTGGTACTAGTCTATCCTCATTCTCTTTTTGCACTAATTGTGTTTTGATTAATTCTATTTGTTTAACACCATCTTCTCCAATAATGCTTTTTATGTTATTTTGAAATAAAAATTCAATTCCTTCTTGTTCTGCTTCTTCTACTTCTTTATCTTCTGCTGGCATTTGTTCTCTTGCTCTACGATAAATCACTTTTACCGTTTGGGCTCCTAATCTTTTTACTGTTCTGGCACAGTCCATAGCTACATTTCCTCCACCTACTACAGCAACGATCTTTCCCTGGTAATTTGGATGTAAGTTATGCTCTAACAGTTCATTTCCACCCAATACCCCTTGGCGTTCTTCTCCTTTTACTCTCATTTTGACCGATTGATTTGCCCCTATACTTAAAAAGATAGCATCATATTGTTTTTCTAAATTTGGTAAGAAAATATCTTTTCCTAATTGTTGATTATACTTTACTTCTATTCCTAATGATAGAATTTTATCGATCGTTTTTTTGACAACTTCTTTGGGTAATCTAAATTCTGGAATTCCATGCATAAGTAATCCACCTAAATAATCATATTTTTCATATATGGTCACCTGAATTCCGTTTTTGGCCAAAAAGGCACTTGCTGTTAATCCTGCTGGTCCTGCTCCTATTACGGCTACTTTTTTGTTACTTCTATTAGCTTGCATTTCTTCTTGGTAACATTTTAGCAAACTCTCTTCTCCTACCATTTGATCAAAAATAAAAGATTCCAATTCCCCAATAGAAACTGGTTCACCTTTTATTCCTCTTATACAAGATCCCTGACACTGTTTTTGATGTGGACATATCCTACCACATATCCCTTGTAATACTGTTGTTTCTGATAGTATTTCATATGCTTTTTTATAATTTTCTTGTTTAATTTGTTCTATGAACTGTGGAATTTGATTTCCTAAAGGGCATCCCTTTATAGCACATGGCTTTGTTTTACAATTTAAGCAATAACTCGATTTATCCTTGATTTGTTTCATTTTTTCTCATCCTTTTTCTTACTTATTGTGCTTTTTCTTGTATTTTATTATAGATGTTTTTTCCTGTCAATCTTGCTGACTGTTTCGTCCAAATGTTTCTTCATGGACTACCAATGTTAAATCTTGAATGAAATCAACTTTTTTTGTTTCGTCACGAAGCAATGCTGCTGGATGCCATGTTGGCATATATTTGATTCCTTTTCTTTCCACCCATTTTCCTCTAGATGCTGTTATTCCATATTCTTTTCCTAAAATATTTTTTAATGCTACACTTCCGAAGTAACACAATGATTTCTGGCTTTACTAAAACGACTTGATTTCTTAAATAATTTAAACATGCTACCGCTTCGTCTGCTTCAGGATTTCGGTTTGCTGGAGGTCTACATTTAACAACATTAGCAATATATACTTCTTCTCTGTTAATTCCTACAGCTTGAAATGCCATATCCATTAACTTTCCTGCTCTTCCTACAAATGGAGTTCCTGTTCTATCTTCATCTGCTCCTGGTCCTTCTCCTATAAACATAATTTTGGCTTTTGTATTTCCTACGCCAAAAACAATATTTTGTCTTGTTTTGCCTAATTTACATTGATGACAGTTTTCAATTGATTTTTCTAATTCTTCCCATGTTTCAAACATATTTTTCTCCTATTTTATACAATCTTCTATTAGTTCTATTTTTCTGCTTTTGTTAGTATCTATTCTTGCTTTGGTTCCAATTGGTATCACAGTTTTGGTTTCTGTATGACCGAAATTATTTGATTTAATGATTGGGATTTTGTATTCATCTCCTATTACATCTTTGATAATCTGTTCTAATGTAATATTACTTTCATGTTGATAATTTCCTACCCAAATCCCTTTTACGTGATCAAATATCTCATTTTGTTTCATATAATATATATAATTACTGATTAATGCTGGGGAAGTTTCTAATCCAAATTCTTCCAAAAATAAAATCTTATCTTTCACATTGATTTGGTATTTCCCTGTTATCAGACTTTTTATTATACTTAAATTTCCTCCTATTAATTCTCCCTCTGCTTGTCCTTCCTGGATTGTCAAATATTCTTCTTCTTCTGTCCCTAATACTTGACTTCCCCATAAAAATCTTTTTAGTGCTTCTTGATAACTATAATTTGTCTTATCTGTAGCAATGGTCTTAAAATTTGTTCCATAAAAAGTTACTAGTCCTGTGTTTGCTGAAATTATATTGACAAGTGATGTTGCATCACTATAACCACAGATAATTTTTGGGTTTTGTTGAATACAGGGAAAATCTAGAAACGCAAAAGTACTATTGGAATTTTCTCCTCCTTTTGCACACCATATCATTTTCACTTCTTTATCCTTAAACATTTCATTGATGTCTTTGGCTTTTTCTTGTGCTGTACTGCTATAGCCATTAGAATTAGCATATATATTTTTAGAAAATTTCACCTGAAATCCACTTTTTTGTACTATCTCTTTTGCTCTTTGCAATTCTTCTTTGTTTTTTCCTATAATTGGGTCAGAAGGTGCTACTACCCCAATGGTATCACCAATTTGTATCTTATTTGGAATGATCATCTTTTCTCCTTTTCTTACTGAATCTTTCTCTCATCATATCTAGTTTCTTCTTTTGAATATTGTTTTGGCTTTAATCCTACTCGGTTATTCATGTATTTTGTCTCTCTTCTTGATTACTCATCATTTATCTTTTTCCTTTCTTATGTATAAATCTAGTTGGTTTTATTTTAGTTCTATTAATGCTGTATGTAATCCATAACCTTCCTTTTCTACTCGATAAGAATGAACTAATTCAGAATGGCATACACTACAAATTTTACTATCAATAATATTTTTGGTTAGCAAGCCTTCCTTTTGTAAAAGTATTTGATTAATTTTTACTGTATCAATATGCCATTTTTGATTAGGTATTGTTTCTTCTATTATTTCATCAATGGATTCTATGTCTTGAAATTGTTGGACGAAGTTATCTTTTACTTCTCGTTGTACTTCAAAATGGCACTTTCGGATACTTGGGCATATACAACATATTATATCTTCTGGTTTACATTGAAATTCTTTTTTCATTTTTTCTACTGTTTTTGTTGCTATTCTTTGTAATGTTCCTCTCCAACCAGAATGTATATTAGCAATTACTTTTTTTATTGGATCAAAGAAAAGCAGTAAAAGGCAATCTGCATTTGTGGTAGATAGCATGATCTGTTTTTGATTAGTGATTAGTCCATCTGTTTGGTTATATGGTTCTAAATTAATGTCTGGTTCAGTTAATTTGATTTTCTTTTTCACTATTTTTACTTCACCAGTATGTTTTTGGTTTGTTTTTACAATATGTTCTACTTTTGTCTCTAATGCTTGGCACAACTGTTGATAGTCTGTTATTGCTTTTTTATACGTAATTTCATCTAATTTTTCTTGATTGACTCTAGCTGTTCTATAATTTTTATCTATTCCTAAACTATAGGCATGATTAATTACCTCTTTATATACCAATAATTTTCTAAATTGTAAATACTCACACCCATCTTCTTTTCTATGTATAACATTTTCGTTTGATAAATCCATTAACATTTCTCCTTCATCCTTTTTAGAATATCTTCTTTTGATTTTTGCTCAATATATCGATAGTTATTATGATTTTGCTTTGTATTAAATCCACATATTGTTTTATACTCGCAATACTCACATGGTGTTTTTCCTTTTTTATGATATGGTTTTATCTCTATTTTACCACTGAAAATCTCTTGGGCTATTTCTTTTATGATATAATGAATATAGTCTTGCAAGATTTTAAATTCTTCTTTATTTACTCCATTTGTCCATTTTTCGTTTATACTACCAGATGATGTAATAGCTGCTGGAACTAATTTTGAGCTTCCTGTTTTTAATTGATTATCATTCATTTGGATAATTTTCACATCAGCCAGAATTAGTCCTTTCATTCTAAAATTTTTTCTTATCAATTCTTCAATTTCTTGATCAGATATTTTTTTGTCTGATTTTATCATTTGCTCTAGTAAAGAAAAATAGAAAACTCCAGCTGGCATAATTTCTTCTTCTTTTATAATAGCATCTGAATACGTTAATAACTGAATTTGTAATCCAGCATATACCTCATTTAAGTCAATATTTTTACTGGAAGACTTGTAATCAATAATTCGTATATATTTCCCATCTTCTCCTGTAGCTGTATCAATTCTATCTATTTTTCCTATAATTTCAACTTTTTTTCCTTCCTCTAATGTTAATCTAATTGGTTCATATTTTCCTTTTTTTCCAAATTCAACTTCTGTTCCTTCTATGGTAAAGTCACTATATATTAAGGTTTGTATAATATATTTTAAAGCTTTACTTACCATTTTTTTTAAACGTTTTACTAACGTTATATATTTAGCTGTTGAACGAAAAATAAAATTTTTCGTTGCTTGTAAATTTTTATCTATAATTTCTGAAACTATGGTTTGTATTTGTTCTTCTTCTATTTCTGCCAAATTCAATTTTTGTTCTTGTACCTTATAAAAAAAATCATCGATTGTTTCATGCATAAAAGAACCTGTTTCAAAATTACGTATCTTTAGTTCTTCTTTTTCTTTTAATTTTAATCCATATTGTAAATAATAAGAAAAAGGACAACTTCTATACTTTTCTAATCTTGATACACTTGTATTTAGCGTATTTCCATAAAGTTTATCGATGTTTTCTTTTTGAATATCTTGTGGTATATTGGTATAATTTAATCCTTGTAAATCACTTTCTAGTTTTTCTTTCCATTTTTGATTTTGTTGGTAATATGCATATATATCATACCATATTTCCGAAATTTCTTCCTGTTGACTTAACTTAGTTATATTTTGTAGTAATTCTTCATAAGTGACTTCTTCATTGGCTATCTCATATTCTTTGCTTATTCTGTCGCTTTTTTCTTGTAAACGCGGGAATATTTTTTTTATTTTATAAACTATCATAGCTGGTCGTAACGATTTCCCTTCTTTATCAGAAGAAGTATAGGATAGATAAAGATTATTTTCTGCTGTGGTAAAAGCTTTATGGATATTAAAATTTTCTTCATATAATCTATCTAATGTGCCCTTGGCTAATTCTATTCCATCTTTTTTTAGTTTTTCTCTGTCATCATCATCAAGAAAACCTTCTTCCTTATTAACATGAGGAAAACTTCCATCATTTACACCAATAATAAATACATTTTTTACTTTATGGCTTCTGGATCGATTAATATCTCCAAATATGACTTGATCTTGTGTTCCTGGTATTTTTCCTAATTCACTGTTTTTTAATCCTATTTTTATAATTTTACTATATTGCTCAATTGTTAATTTATCGTTTCCAAAAATCAAAACAATCTCATCTAATAATTCTATCATAATTTGATAACTAGTGATGTATTCATTGGCTAAATCAATTAAATGTTTTTCTTCTAATTCCTTTACTTTATAGGCAATTTTCTCTTCTATTTTTTGTTCTTGTAGAAAAGTATATAAACATTTTGTCATATTTTCAGCAGTTTTATTTTCTTCCATTCTTTCTTTTTCTCTTAACAAAGGTTCTACTATTTTTTTCCTTAATTCATTAAATCTTTCTACTTTTTGTCTTTTTTCTTCTTTTTCCTTTTCATAGACAAAATCTGTTTTCCATTTATTTTGTTTAATTCCCCATTGATTACAATAATTTTCTAAAGAAAAAATTTCATCTTCTTCTATCTCTGAAAACCCAATTTTTAAATAATGAAAAACAGATTCTGTGGAAAAGTTTTTATGAATGACTTCTAATACAGACAATATATATTGTATAATGATGTTTTGATTAACATCTCTCTTTTCATCAATAAATACTGGTATATTATACTTAGCAAATAAAACTCTTACTAATGAAGCATATTCTTCTATATTTTTAGTAATAATAGCTATATCTTGATAACGATTATTTCCCATTCTGATCAGCTGGGTAATTTTTTTAGCTATGTTTTCTATTTCAGCATATGGATTTTGTGCTAAAAATAATTCTATGTTTTCCACATTTTTTTTATATGTTGTGGATTTATGGTTGTGCATATTTTCACTCAAATGTTGTAATTCTTCTGTTTTAAATCGATATGTTTTCTGTAAA
This sequence comes from uncultured Clostridium sp., assembly GCA_947568535.1. Lineage (GTDB taxonomy): Bacteria > Bacillota > Clostridia > TANB77 > CAG-508 > CAG-269. The sequence goes on from CANOPF010000010.1 coordinate 22,545, forward strand.
TGTACTGGTTCTTCTAATTTTAAGTCGTTTTCATTAATGATATTCCATATCTTAGCTAATGTAACTTTATTGGCATAAAATATGTCTATATCTGGATTGGTATTTATATTTAAATCATCTATACATAGTGTAATATTTACTTGTTCTGCTAATTTTATTAGTTTTGTTATGACTTGATATTCTTGTTGCGTAAAACCTGTAAATTCATCTAGGTAAATGATACTATTTTGCATAAAGTCTGTTTCTTCAATATGGTTGTCTAGTATAGTTAATAAATCTGTTTCTTCTATGTACTTTCCTTTAATTTGCTCTTGAAATTTTTCATAAATAAGTGTCATATCTTTTAATTTTGTTTTCAAATAGATATCTTCTATTTGTTCTGTTTCCTTTTGTAAGTCTTGAATCGTTATCCCATGCTTTTTAAATTCGGTTATTGTATTCATACATAATTCTATATTATCATCTGATTTTCCTAGAAATTTTAATTGTTTTTTATACTGATTTAAAAGGGAATAAATAAGCATTGCTTTTCCCGATTTGGATAAATACTTTTTGGTACTTCCTCCTACTTCATTTAATACTCGATAAGCCATTCTACTTAATGTTAGTACCTCAGCATGTATTAATGCTTTTGCATCAACAGCTTTCATTAACATGGTTTCTGCTGTAAATGAAAACTGTTCTGGTGTTATCATGTAAATCTTCTTCTCTTTGTTTAGTTGTTTTGCTATTTCTTTATAGCAGTATTCACTTTTTCCACTGCCTGGTTTCCCATATATGATTCTTACGCCCATTATATTCTCCATTTTCTCATTTTTATTGTTTCTCCAAATAACTCTTTTGTCCTAAAATTAATTAGGGATTACTCTCTAATTTTTCTCTTCTCCAATAAAATAAGTATTGTTGTGCTAATCCTGCTAAATCTCCAAATTTATTGATGGCTATCGTTTCGATTTGTTTTTTACTTACTTTGTTTTCATCTGGTTGCTTTAGGTATAAATCGTTCATTACCCTTCTTACCCATACATCAATAGGGAAAACTTCTAATCTCTTTAATGTCGAAAATAGAAGAATGCAATCAGCAACTTTAGGCCCTACACCAGATAAAGACAATAATTGTTCTCTTACTTCTAGGGTATTCGGATTTCTTTGCATTTTCTGTAAATCTATCTCATGATTTACTACTTTTTGTGTTGTTTCAAATAGTCTTTTATCACGAAATCCTAACCCTAATTGTCTATATTCACTTATGGTTACATCTTTTAATTGTTCTGCAGTTGGAAAGGTATAGTAATCTTTTCCTCCCCAAGTTATTTTGTCTCCATATTTCTGCGATAATCTTTCTATAATTCCTTTAATTCTTGGAATATTATTATTTGCTGAAATAATAAATGAAATAATAGTTTCCCATAAGTCTTGATTTAAAATTCTAATTCCTTGTCCATATGCTATACTTTTCTTCATATTCTTATCAATTTTAGATAATTTTTCTTTGATTTCTTGATAATCTCGAGATAAGTCGAAATATTCGTTAATCATTTCTAGTATATTTTCTTCCCCAATTGTTTTTATCTTTATTTCTTGCCCCTCTTTTTTTATGTTTAACACATTTTGACTAACTACACCTGTGTAACTTCCATCTTTTTGTAAATTCCATCGGAAACATTGTCCACATGAAAAGATATCTTTTAAGTCAAAGGAATCTATGTTTTTTAAGGTTATATCTTGTTCTTTCATTATTACTCCCTTTTTTGCGTTTCTATTTTTATTATACTTCATTTTTAGGTTTTTTTAAAGCCTAATCCTACTACTTCTCTAGAATTAGTTATGACAATAAAACTTTTTGGATCTACTTCTCTTGCTATCATCTTTATTCTAGCAATATCTCCTCTAGAAGCTGCACACATTAAAATGAGCTTCTCTTCGTTTGTATACATTCCTTTTCCAAAAAGACCTGTTGTTCCTCTCTTTATTTTTTCTCCTATTTTTTGGGCAATTTCTTCATTTTTATCTGATACAATTAATAATAACTTGGTAAAATAAATTCCTTCAAATAAAATATCGATCATTTTTCCCATTAAATAAATAGCAATAGCAGAATATAACCCTATTTCAATTTCTTTAAAAAAGACTACATTAAGAGAAACAATTATGGTATCTATCAAAATAATTGCTTTACTCATACTAATACCTGGTTTATATTCTTTAGCCAGATAGCCAATCAAGTCTGTTCCTCCTGTAGAAGAATTCACCTTTAAGATAATAGCTGTCCCGAAGTCCCATAATGATTCCTCCATAGATACAAGATAAGAATCGATCATTGGTTAGTGGTTCCCATTTATCTAAAAAATCAATAAAAACGGATAAGGCTAATGTACCTATCATTGATTTCATAAAAAAACTTTTTCCTATTTTATAAATTGCTACGATAAACAATGGCACATTGATTAGTAATATCATTGTTCCCATAGGTATATTCCATAGATAATATGTTATGGTTGCTATACCAGATATTCCTCCAGAGGATAGTTGATTGGGTAATAAAAATAAGGATACGGCTACTGCCATAATAAAAGCACCAACGATTGTTCCCATTATCTCCAAAATTATTTTTCTAACTTTGTTTTTTTGTTCTTTACGCATAAAATCACCTTTATTTGCATTATTGGCATATCGTGATAATTTTATTCCTCTAAAAAGTCATTATATGTTTTCGTAATTTCTATTTTTGATTTTCCCTGTTTGATTTCTTTTTCTTGTTTTACAATTAATTCCACATCATAAATATCTTTTAATTTTGTTATATTTTCCTTCTTGTGCCCTATTACATGATTAGCATCAATTGGATTCACTGTTACTTCTACTTCTTTTACTTTTACATTTAATTTTTTTATTTTCGCTACAATGGCATCATACCACATTGCTGATTCCACTAATTGTCTAAAAGCTGGATGATATGGTCCTGCTACTACTTCACTATCTTTCTTTCCTGGTTCTGCAATTTCCTCTGTGTTTTGTAATCCTATTCGAATAATTTCGATCTTTTTGTCGGCAAACATCCTTACTAATTCTTTACTAACTTCTACAGCTTGTACTATTGATAACGGATTATATTTTCCTTCTTGATATTCTTTTTCCAATCGTGTATTTTTTACCACCAAAACAGGATAGATTCTTACCATTTTGGGTTTTAGTTTTATTAATGCTTTAGCTGTATTGATTTCGTCAATTCTAGTGCTTTCTGGTAGCCCGACCATCATCTGATGTCCCAACTTAAATCCATACCAACGAATCATTCGAGAAGCTTTTTTCACTTGTTCAAATGTATGTCCTCTATTGGCTCTTTTTAAGATATAATCATTGGATGACTGTACTCCCAGTTCTATGGTTTTTACTTGGTATGTTTTTAGTCTTTTAAGTATCTCTTTATTGATACAATCTGGTCTGGTAGAAACTCTTATGGATTCTACTCTTCCTGCTTTAATGTACGCATATGCCATTTCTAATAATTGTTCTTGTTGTTTTGTTTCTATTGCTGTAAAACTTCCTCCATAAAACGCTATTTCTACTTTGGCCTCTTCTTCTATTCTTTCTAGGTAGCCATCTATGATTTTCTTTGCTTCTTCTTTTGTTAATTTGTTTTTTTGTCCGCTAATCGACTTTTGGTTACAAAAAATGCAATCATGCTGACAGCCTAAGTGTGGTACAAATATAGGTATAATATATTGTTTTTTCATTGATCTACCTCTCTTTCTTTTATAAATCTTCTAGTGCTTTTTTGGCAGCACTCATATGTGCTTCCTTTTTACTTTTTCCTTCTCCACTTGCTAGTACTTTGCCATTGCAACTTACTTGTGCCTCAAATCTTTTGTTATGGTCTGGACCTTCTTCTCTAATAATATGATAGTTGATTTTTACTTCTCCGTTTTCTTGTAATTTTTCTTGTAATACCGTTTTATAATCTCTATCTCCTACATGCTCTGTAGCTATTTGAATTTCGTCTTTTAAATTTTGGATGATAAACTTTTCGGCTTCTTCTATTCCTCCATCTAGATATATTGCTGCGATAACTGCTTCTACACTGTCTGCTAAAATAGCTGGTCTATTTTCTCCTCCTGTCTTTTTTTCTGACTTACCCAGGTATAAGAAATCACTAAAATTATGCCATTTAGCTATCTTATGTAGGCTTTTTTCACATACCACTGATGCTCTAACTTTAGTCATTTCTCCTTCTTTTAATTTAGGATAATTTTGATATAAATATTTACTTGAGATAAATTCTAGTATACTGTCTCCTAGAAATTCTAATTTTTCATTACTTTCTTGCTTATTTTCATAAGCATATGATGTATGGGTCAATGCTTTTTTTAGTAATCTTTTATCTTGAAAGGTATAACCAATATTCTTTTCTATTGTTTCCATTTTTCTCTCTCCCTTTCTTATTAATCTAGTATGTATTATTATATACTATTTTACAAATTTTGCAAGGGGCATTTGGGGCTTATCTTTTCATCGAGATATAATTATAAATCCTACAATTACCAGAACTTTTTCTCATGTTTTTATGGACAAGTATTCACTCTTATTGTATAATAAATATGTATTATTTTAAGTAAAGAAAGAGAGAAAAGTTATGTGGGATAATCATGATAATCGAAATTTATCTGATGTATTTAGAGAACTACAAGAAATACGACAAGTACAAACCCAAACAGTCTATTCTGAGAAACCTAGCAAAAAAAAACCATATAAAGCAAAAAATCAGTTCACTTTTCGCCGAAATACACTATATGCAAACCATGATTTACGCCTTTCTCATATTATTATCGGTTGTAGTCTTTTAATGATTGGACTAGCAGTTTTCTTTCCTAAGAATACTGCCTTTACACAAAGTTATGCCAAAGAAGAAAACACAGAGAAAATCGCAGAATATGAACTAAACCGTCATCGATTAAATATGCAAAACATTATCTCTGAAAATGCTGATATGGATCGTGTAAAAGAACAAGTTATAGAAGAACGTGATGTCGAATTTAGCACTGAATATAATCAAAATTCTACACTTCCTAAAGGAGAAGAAATTATAACACAAGAAGGAATTTTAGGAAAGGATACGGTAACTGTTGTAAAAACTTATGAAAATGGTAATTTTGTAGAAGAAATTATTTTAGAAAAAGAAAAACTAGTAGAACCAATTTCTAAAATAGTAGATGTTGGAACTTCTGAATTTTTAGCCAAACATAAGATACATATTGGTGATACTTTATATCTTACTAACACAGCTAAACTAAAAAAATCTACCGAAGATTCTGCTGAAGATGTTGCTGAAATAAAAAGTAGTTTAGATGTTAAATTAATGGAATTACCTAATGAGGAATGGTGTAAAGTTTCTTTTGATACCCTAGAAGGATATCTAAAAACTTCTTTTTTAACGTCTTCTTATACCACACCAAATATCATTGAAAAAAATAGAGTACAAAAGATTTTACTAAAAGTTAATATGGATATGGAATTAAACCGAGTTAGTGGTTTAACGTTAAATGATTACCAAAAAATATTTACTCATCTTCCTAGTGATAAAAATAAGATATTTGAAAATAATTATCGTGTATTCTATAATGCTGAAAAAAAATATAATATCAATGGTATATTCTTAGCTTCTATTGCTATTCATGAAAGTGGTTGGGGAACTTCACAAATTGCTAAGGATAAAAATAATTTATTTGGCTATGGTTCTTATGACGCAACACCTTATGAGTCCTCTTTTGAATTTGCTGATTATGCAGAAGGAATTGAAACAGTGGCAAAATCTTTAGTTAAATATTACTTAAATCCATCTGGTACAAAAATATATGGTGGTGAAACTGCAGCTGCTTGGTATTATAATGGTCCTACTTTACAGGGTGTTAATACTCGATATGCAAGTGATCCTGAATGGCATACAAAAGTATTTAACTATATGGAAACTTTATATAATAGACTGCAATAATTTCTGGAGGTTAATATGAAAAAGTTTAAAATAAAAAATGAGAGACTCGCATTTATCCTTTTAATGATTATGCTATTTGTTGTTTTTCTTCTTTATTATCATTTAGTATTTTCTGTTGTATCCGCTAGAAATGCTTTTACTAATGATATGATAGAAATTGCTGATGAAAACGAAAAGGCTATTTTTAATATCCAAAAAATTCTATTATACAGTAATGCGAATGCTATTGATCATTCTAATGATCAATCATTAAGAGATATGAGTATTTGTCAATATACCGATATTTCTATCTATATTGATAATACTAGTACCATTTCTGAATTAACTGATGAAAATACGATTAAACAATTATATATTGATGATATTATTATTCGTTCAAGTGCAAATATAGGAACAAAGATCTTGAATTATAAAAATCCTTTGGATTTTGGTAAATATAAGATGATAGAAGAACCTATGTATAATAGGATTGATTTTAACATTATTCATACTAATTCGCAAAATGAGAATACCGACTATCTTCATCCTTCTTTTTACACAGATTGCTCTAATCCTATTTCCTTAGGATATATGAACAAAGATATTTTAACGCATTATGCTGTTTCTCCCAATGCGAATAGTATTTCTTTTAATGGAAAAGTTTTGAAAGAAGCAAATATTAATTTAGAAGATATTAATTATACCTTAACATTTAAAATTCATATTGTTAATAATTTAAATCAAAAATTTTTATACAATATGAAACTAGATGTTGACCTGAATGATAATAATGGTGGTATTTATAATGGATATGTATACAAAGGACAAACTACATCTGGTAATGAATATCAATTTTTTCGAGAGATTTAGCCTTGTGCTAAATCTTTATGTTTTTATTTTCTTTGATCTCAAATGTATCGATTATTGAAATTAGCGTTCTATAATCATGAATATATATCTGGTCTAACCTTTAAATCTTTATAAGTTAGTATAAAATAAAAAAACTGGCGACTAATTATTTCTAACTAGTCGCCTTTCTATTTTTTTATTATCCTTATACCTATTTTAACATAATTCTTAAGAATACGCAATTAAAAAATACAAATGAATTATTTTTGTCTGTTGTCTAATGTCTCTTCTCTAAGTGCTTTTTCAATAATTCCAACACCACTTCTATATTCTTCCCCTGTTATTCCATCTTCTCCTAAAAATACCTTTCTTCCTATTTTATTCATATCAATTTTTCTTTTAGCCAAACTGTTTATAATATTTTCTTCTAACTCTGAACTTTGTTCTAATAATTTACTGTTTTTTTCATAACGTTCCCTGTAAATTTCTCTATCCTCTTCAGGTATCACTAAAGTTAGTAAAGCTTCAAGTTTTTCATGTTCACTTACTTCCTCTTGTTTAATTTTATCAAAATTTCTTAACAAATTTTGTTCTTCTAGTGTTTTTTCTTTTTCTGGTTTTATTTGTATAATAGCAAGGTCTTGTGCTGCTTTTATAATTCCACCAAATAAATTGATATTTTCAATCCATGTGTTGGCATCAAGAGTACCAATAGAAGCTTCTCCATCAAAATAATTTTCTAATTCTTTGGGTAAATAATCATAATTGTTTTCATAGCTCTTTAACGCATCTAGATCTTTAATATCTTTACTTTTGTATAATTTATTTTTAATAATTGTGTAAAATTTCTCTTTCAATAAATGTTTTTTAGAATTATCTTTTGAATATCCACAAAATCCAACTAATTTTCTTCCATCCTTATAAGTAACAATTTTTTCACTTTTTTCTAATATTGTAAATAGATATATCCAAGCACAAATATTACCTGTTGCACCACATTCTTTTTTACCTAAATTCCATTCATTTGTAAGAAGTTTTACTACTTGTTTCATTTCTGAATAATACATTATACTTCTCCTAATTTTTTAATAAATCTTTAATATGGTTTAATAATTTTTATATATACGTTTAGGATGATTTTTTCACAAACAAAACAATCAACCATTTTACTGATTGATTTTCATATCTATCTGTTCTATAAAAAGTTCGAACAGAAACGTCGTTGGAGGCTGTAGCCGTATAGACTAGCCTCTATAATTGGCTTAAATAATGTATTCATATTTATTTATAATTTTATTTTGTCACATCAAATTTAATTTTATATAATATATTATAATTTTATATAATCCATAATAAACTGTTTTTCATAATCATATTTGACATTTATTAAAATTCTGTGTATAATAGAGATAGAAAATAAGAACGTACAGAAATGTGCGTTACCAAATATCATTGATATACACCACATTGCCGACCAAAGCAAAATGTGGTGTATTTTTATTGTTCCCTATTAGATAGTATTATGTATATAACACTTAATAAGGCAACGTTTATAGTTATTGAAATCATAAATCCTATTATTAAGAACGCTAAAAAATCTAACATATAAACACCACCTCCAATCTCCCAACAAAAGTTGAGGAATCAAAGGTAACACTCACATCTACTTTTCTTATTTTCTATTAACATTTACTATATACTATATTTTTATAAAATACAAGCGAACAAACTAAATAATTTAATCTCAATTTATTCTATTTAGCTTGCTATTTTACATTCTTTAAATTTTATTATATAATGTGATACAAAAAGGAGATTAATAATGGAAAGTTTAATAAGTGGTGATGTATTAAAACCAATTAGTGATTTAGGAATTGTATTACTAGATAAAATAGAAAAAGCAACTGGATGGATTTTTTCTACTACAACAGCTAAAAAGGAAGGATATAAAAATATAATTGAAGAAATATCTAAAAGAGATGATATAAATCCAATAGATAGAGCAGTCATAATAAGTAATTTTAGAAAGATAAAAAGAGAACATAAAAATAAAACTCAAATAGTTGATAAAGCTATCTTATTGTTAGAAAAAGGAGATAACCCTGAAAAATTAGATAATGATTGGGTATTAAGATTTTTTGAATTTTGTAAGAATGTAAGTAATGAAGATTTACAATATGTATGGGCTAAAATATTGGCTAATGAGTGTAAAGAAAATTCTAATAATTCATTTAAACTTTTAAATACAATATCTGAAATTTCAAATAATGAAATTAATCTGATAAGAAAGATATTAAAAGAATGTAATTATGGCATAAGAAATTTTGAAGCTATAGGTATTATTTGTATAAAAAATGAATATTTAGAAGACATAGATATAAAATATGATGAAATTATAAAGCTTGAAGACTTTGGGATAATGAAAAGAGAAATTACTACATTACAAGATGAAATTTCATTTGACTTAGAAAATGAAATAATAAAGTTTATTAGAAAGCCAGAAAAGAAAGGGCATTTAAATCTTAGTAAATATGCTAATTTTTATAGATTTACTCATATAGGTATGGAGATAATAGAACTAATAAATGAAGAAATAAGTGGAAACCAATTTAAAAAATTAGAGAAAGCTTTTGACTATGAATACAATGTAATGTTAGAAAAGAAATAATTTTATAACATTTTTTAACATATGCAATTTGTTTTTTATAACATCTAGTTTGAATTTTTAATTTTCTAATCTCTGAAAACCTTGAAAATACTACATTTTTATTTTTAGTATAAAAACACATAAAAGTCGAGAAAACATTGATATTTCAACGTTTTCTCGACTTTTCCTTGGAGCGAACGTCGTAGTTATCTACAACTTTTTTCTCTTTTAACGACTGATACAAATATCAATCAATTTACTAAAGTATATCATAATTTTAATAAATTGCAATAAAATTATAGCAATATTTATGAAAAAGTTTAAGAAATGATAGTTATATCCATTTTTAAATTTTTTTTATTTTCCTTTTTAAGTGTTGGCTAATCTTCTCAGCTATCGTTTGACATTTTATGTTAATTATGGTATCATTGTAATGTATAATTTATATTAAAACATCAAAAAAGGAGAGATGCATTATGAAATTTCTTGTAGTAATACGGATAGTCAACGAAAAAACTGGAGAAGATATAAATTCTACTCATCATTCTTATTTGTCTGAAAGTGAGATGAATGAAATGATAAAGAAAATCCAGTATATTTTTAACACTGACTATGTCCCAAGCTCAAATGAGACATACTGTGCTAGTGTAACAATAACTCAATATGGAGATGAAAAAGAAATCTATTCGAAAAAATTGAGCAATCGCTCTGCTACAGAGAAAGACATTTGGTTAAAAAGAAATATGGAGGTACTTAACGAATTAGCCTCTTAGAAAGGAGAAGTACAATGGAATATATTGATGTTCTTGATGAAAATGGTGTAAAAACTGGCGAAATTTTAAGCCGTAAAGAAATTCACCAACGTGAATTATGGCATCGTGCAATTGTAATTGCTATAATCAACGGAAACAATGAAATTTTATTACAACAAAGAAGTATGAACAAAGACAAGAATGCTGGTCTTTGGGACATTTCTGTAGCTGGTCACATTTCAACAGGGCAAGATGCTATTTCAGCTGCTGCACGAGAAATCAATGAAGAAGTTTCTGTTGGTATTAAAGCTAAAGTTAGTATAACAGATTTTAGGTATATGTTTTCATACAGAGTATCTCAAAAATTTGCAGATGACTATGTAGAGAACCAGTTTTATGACTTCTTCATTTTAAGAAAAAATGGTTTACGTGCAAAAGATGTCACACTCCAAGAATCTGAAGTTCAAGATGCGAAGTTTGTATCTCTTCAGGAACTGGAAGAAATTTTACAAACCGACTGTATTGTAAAACGTGATCCTGTTTATGATGCATTACGTGATTATTTATATCGTTATTAATGCATTGGAGGACTCTCTCATCATGAGGGAGTCCTTTTTATATATTTTATTATATTCGCTTGTAACAACTTTTTATACATAAATCAATTCACTAAAAACAATTTCTTCGGCTTGTGCCTTAATAGAGTTCATTGTGCCTACCCAGTAGAGCATATCTGTATTTTTCATATCTTCGGTTAAATCACTTTTTGCTTTTAACTCACTGATAATCTGTTGTACTCTATTATCTGCTGTTTCTTGTATTTCTTTTAAATGTGTATTTAATGTTCCATTCATAAACATTATAATATAATCAGCTTTTTTGTATTCTTTTAAATATTTTAATCTCATTCTTCCATATTTATTTAAAGTGATTTTTTCCTGTTTAGGCATTGCTAGGTTTGGTATATAATAATCTCCTTCTAAATGATATTCAATACCTGTTCTTCCATCAATTTTTGTTTTTGGTAATTCATTATCCATAACATTTTCCTCCTTTTAAAATCTGGTATCATTATTTTTCTTTTTATTCTTGATTTGCTTGTTTTCATCTGGTATAGTTACTCTTTTATGAATATTATTAGCAATTTCATTATCATTATTATCAAATATGCCATTCTTATATAAGTCATCACTTACAATTTTATAGTTATTATCTTTATCATAACAAATTCTTTTTTGAAAATGGCTCATAATACTATGCCAAAATCCTTTAAATTTGTGTAATTCTTGTTTTAGTTTCTCCTTTTCAGCTTGTAACTTGCCAATAATTTTATCTTTTAGCGATAATTCACTTTTTAAATTGCTTATTTCATTATCTTTTAGTTCTATTTCATATTTAAGTGAACGATTTTCTTTTTCTATTTCAAAAGCAGAATGTTCAAAATCTTTAATTGCCATATTTAAGTCATTTACACTTCTAACAGTTTTAGTAATATCTTTTACATCTTCTGTATAATTTTTGATTTTCTGGACATCCTCGTTTGAAA
>CANOPF010000011.1 GCA_947568535.1 uncultured Clostridium sp.
TAATTATGGGAATAGGAAGAGCAGGAAAAACAACTTTGAGTAAGATGATAAAAGACAAATATAATAGTTACAATTTAATACATAGCGATGCTTTAAAGTGGGCAATGATTAGAGAAAAAGACGAAGAACTATATTATAGAGAAAATGTAGATAAACAAAAAGAATTTGAACACGGAGAGTATTTTCAAAGAACTCTTTTAGAATTATACAATTCATTAATTAGAAAAGATACAAAAGAATATGGATATATATTAGAAAGTGGTCAGTTACATCCTAAAATTGTTAAAGAAATGATAGATTTTGATAATACAATAGTGTTTGTTTAGGGTTGGGAAGCCTAACACCAGAAGATATGGTAAATCAATGTATTACATATGATACAGAAGAAAGTTGGACTTATGGTTTGTCTAAGTAATATTTATTAGAACATGCACAAGATTGGTATAAGTGCAATGAAATGTTGAAAATAGAATGTCCTAAATATGGAATAAAGTATATTGATACTTCAAAAGATAGAGAGAAAGTATTAAGAGAAATTTTAGAAAATTTATTTAAATAAATAATTAGATTTTTCAAAAGGTATTGCTAAATACAAAAAGTTATGTTAAATTAAAAACATAGTAATAGACAAAAAAACACCGATATGGGTATATATATCTTTGACACTATTGCTATAACTAATTTTGAAACGGATAACAAGGTAATTTTGTGTAAGGGATTTTTCGCATACGTCCTTCGCTAAGGCACCAAAGGACATAAGAAAGGAGACAATGTGATAATGGAAAAAGAAAAATTATTACATGTACTACATTATTATTATGAAACAAATAGACTAAAAGAAGTAGAAAGAACAGGTTGGAAATATTGGAATGTTTCACGAAGCAAAAGAATTGAATCAATTCCAGAACACATCTATGGAACGCAACAACTTGCAATAGCGATTTTTTCAGAGTTTGACTTGAAGATTGACATCTTTAAAGTTATTACAATGTTAAGTTTACATGAAACAGAAGAAATCAATATAGGAGATAAAACTCCTTTTGATGGAGTAAGTGAACAAGAAAAAATGGAAATGGGGAAAAAGGCTGTTGCAAAGACATTTTCTGTTTTAGATAAAAAAGATATGTTTACACAAATAGTAGATGAGTTTAATGAAAGACAAACTCCAGAAGCAAAATTTGCATATTTCTGCGACAAAATGGAATGTGACTTACAAGCTAAAAAGTACTCTGATGATGGAAGATGTTCCTTTGAACATGTTTCTAAAAAGATTATGGGAGATGAGAGAGTTAAGAAAATAATTGCTAATGGTGCAAAATCTATGGGAGATGTATTTATTGCTTATGATACTTATCGATATGCGCGGGAGCAATATTTTCTTTGATATGATTCATTTTTTAAGAGAATATAGTATAAAATAATAAAGTTTCTTTATTTTAACATTATCAGGGAATTAAATATTCCCTGATAATTTTTTAAAATAGTGTTATTTCTGATATTTACACACTAGTTCCTTTCTTCAATTTTTATCTTCTGTAAGTATAAGCACTGATAGACTTTTTACACAAAGATTACTCTATCTTAATTATTGTAAAGTCACGATTTTTTTTGTAAAATCTAAGTTATTCCAAGAGTCTTCTTGGTAACCAATAGTATACACATTAGTAGCCCAGATATCTTTATCTAGCATTAATTGTAAATTTTTATTAGAATTATCATCAGTAAAACGTTTAACAGAAGTAACAAGGTCAAGTTTAGGATTAGCTTTTGCTATTTCAGAAATAAGAAATTTTCCTTTAGTATTTAATCCTAACACTCTAACATAAGGTTGAGTTTTCTTAGAAATAGCCATATCTTTTTTGGTAATTCCTAATAAAGTATACAATAAAATTCTTTGAAGGCGAGTAGTTGTATATCGTTTCGATTTAATGATATTTAAAAATTCAACTATACTGTTGCAGGAATTAGCAGAATTTTTAATAGCAGACTCTAAGCCCTCTGAAACATCTTGTAATTCAGCAATTTCAGAAAGTTCCATTTTTCTTAATAAATAAATAATTTCTCTTTCAAAAACAGAAAGGTCAGGAACAATATGTCCTGTCTGAATGTTTTGGACTAAAGAAGCATAAGTTGGTGCAGGCATAAGATTAGGTAATACATTAAAACCATTGTTTTTAATCATATTTCGTATAGCTGTACTACTGGCTATATTACCAGTATAATGTGAATCGTGATATCCAGCTTCATATCTTTGAATAGCAATTGGTTGTATGTTACTCTTTAGTTTTTTTAAAGCTTTCAAGTATTCAATACCTAAAATATTATTAGGAGAGGAAAGAACATTAGCAAAAGTTCGAATATCATTCAAATACATCATTAAAGCATTTTCACGAGCTTTAGGGAAAGACAACCCTTTTTTTAATTCATGAGATAATAATGTTTTATATCCTCTTGGTTCACGATGTAAAACATCAGCACATTTACTTAAAACATTTATATCAGCAGTTTCAGTACCAAAAGAAATATAGTCAACAACTTTTAAAGAATCAAGAATTTTTATAGCACCTTCAGCAAAATTTTCAGCACTAGAAATAGCGTATAATAAAGGTAGTTCAATTACTAAATCAACACCACATTGAATAGCTGTTTCGGCTTTTGACCATTTATCCATTAAAGAAGTACTTCCACGTTGAGTAAAGTTCCCACTCATAATGGCAACTGTATAATTTGAACCAGTTTCTTTTTTTGACTTTTCTAAATGGTATAAGTGACCATTATGAAAAGGATTATATTCAGCAACAATACCTAAAACTTTACTCATAAAAACCCCTTCTTGATTTCAATTTTTTATTTATGCTATAATAGTATCATAAAAAAGAGAAAAAAACAAATAGAAAGGGAAGATTTATGGAAAAAATTATTATTTATACAGACGGTGCCTGTTCAGGAAATCCAGGACCAGGAGGATGGGGAGCAATTTTAATGTATCAAGGAAATAAAAAAGAGATAGCAGGAGGAAAAAAAGATACCACCAATAACATGATGGAACTTACCGCTGTTATCGAAAGTTTAAAACACTTAAAATATCCATGTGAAGTAGAGTTATATAGTGATAGTGCTTATGTAGTCAATGCTTTTGAACAAAGATGGATGGATAATTGGGTAAAAAATAACTGGAAAACAGCAGGAAAAGGAACGGTAAAAAACAAAGAACTTTGGCAGGAGTTATATAGTCTGACCAAAATACATAAAGTTAAATTTAATAAAGTAAAAGGTCATAGTGATAATGAGTATAATAATCGATGTGATGAACTAGCTAGAAATGCAATCAAAACCTTGTCATAACTAAGATGATTATTACATTTATGTGACATGGATAAAAAATATTGAAAAATTTTGTCAATTCTATTATAATAAAATATGGGAGGAATCAAATGAATACCTTTGCAGATTATTTATTAGAGGAAGAAGAATTAGAAGCAAAAATGGAAATAGTATATTACTTGTCAAAAAAGCAAAAAGTATTTTTTGATAAATCTGTTGTATTTAAGACAGAATTGGCGAGACTATTTTTAAACTATTCCCAAATGGAAGTAGACAAAAATTTTGTTTTAACAGCCTGTTTATTATGCAATTGCAAAAAAATTAACCATGCACAAGATATACATAAAATACACTCTTATGCAAAAGAAGGAGCACAATATTTAAGAGGAATCGGATTTGGAAAAAGGTTTTGTAAAATATGTGAAGAAGTCAATCGATATAGCAACAGTAATCCTAGAGAGAGAGAAAGTGATATTCTAGAATTAGTGGATCAATTTGGAGGAATGTTATTAGATAGACCAGAAAGAATAGGTTTTAAGCCAGATGAAGCATTAGTTTTACTAGAACATAGAAACTTAAAAAACGAATATAATCGATATTTACACTCCTTTTGTGAATACGTAAAATTTATGGAACAAATTCAAATAAAAGAATTAGTTCATATGACCACATTCAAAAAATTAATTAAGATATATCAGGAAACACCAGAATTAACAAAATTTATACAAAAAGTAGTTTATGAATTTGAACCACAGATAGACAAATTCATCGAAGAACAAAATGAGGAAATAGCCAAAGAAATGTTCAAAAAAATAGAAGGAGCTAATAGACCACTATTTAGTGCAGAAACAACAAAAAAGATTATGTCACATATACAAGAAGAAACAACATAAATTGCCAAAAGGGAGAAACCTTTTTGGCAATATCTTTTGTGAAAGAAAAGGAGAGAAACAAATGTATGAAATATTTGCTGATTTACATGTACACATAGGAAGAAGTGAAAAAGGAAAACCAATAAAAATAACCGCAGCAAAAAGTTTGAATTTTGCTAACATTGCAAAAGAATGTGCAGAGAGAAAAGGAATTCAAGTAGTAGGAATTATTGATTGTGCTTCACCTTATGTTATTGAAGACATTGAAAACTTTTTAAAAACAGGAGATGCCTATGAATTAGAAGATGGAGGCATAATTTATAAAGATAAAGTATGTATCTTATTAGGAAGTGAAGTAGAAACTTCGGAAAGAGGAAGAAATGGTAAATGTGGAAGTGCCCATAATATATGCTTTTTTCCACATCTAAAAAATATTAGAGCTTTTTCCCAAGAGATGAGTCGCCATATGAAAAATATTACCCTAAGTACACAAAGATCAGATTTATCAGGATATGAATTAATTGATATCGTAGAGAAATATCAAGGGATTTTAATACCAGCTCATGTTTTTACACCACATAAAAGCTATTATGGAAATTGTACAGAACGCTTAGCTGATATCTTTAAAGAGAAATTTGATCGAATATTAGCCATTGAATTAGGTTTAAGTTCAGATACATATTTAGCAGATACCATATCAGAATTAGAAAATAAAACATTTTTGACAAACTCAGATGCTCATTCCTTACCTAAAATTGCCAGAGAATATAACAAAATGCAAGTAGAAGATATCTCTTTTAAAGAAATAGTCATGGCATTAAAAAATGAAGAAGGAAGAAAAGTAATGGCTAACTATGGACTAGATCCAAAATTAGGAAAATATCATAGAACTTATTGTGATGACTGTGATACAGCCATTCAAGCAAAAGGAACAATTGACATATGTCCAATATGTGGAGGAAAAAATGTAACATTTGGTGTTTATGATAGAATCGAAGAAATAAAAGATAAAAAAGAAACAAAAAGTCCAGAACATAGACCACCATACATCTATCAAGTACCTCTTGGATTTATTCCTGGTGTAGGAGGAAAAACGATAGAAAAACTATTAGAAAAGTTCGAAACAGAAATGAATATTTTACATCAATTAACGAAAGATGATATAGAAGCAGTAGTTGGTGAAAAAGTAGCAAATCATATCATCAAAGTAAGAGAAGGCAAAATGCAGATCCATTCTGGTGGTGGAGGAAATTATGGAAAAGTCAAGGCATAAAATGGGCAATTAACGTTCTAAAACTTTCCTTATTGAATACACATTATGTATAAAGATAAGGAGCGTTTTATGAAGAAAAATAAACCAATTAAAGTATTAGAAATGCTCAAAGAGCATGTGAATAACAATAAAAAAGAATATTTACTCATCACATTATTATTTATCATAGGCATTTTCTTAGGTGTTCTTTTTGTTAATAATATACAAGAAACACAAAAATCGGAGATGACAACATATTTAAATAATTATATAGGAAAAATGAAGGATATAGAAACATTAAATCATGCCGAATTATTAAAAAGTAGTATCGGACAAAATATCGTATTAGCCATCACCTTGTGGTTTTTTGGCACTACCGTAATTGGTATACCAGTTGTTTTTGGCATGATCATATATAGGGGATTTTGTCTAGGATATACCATTGCTGTTTGTATCATGGCTTTAGGATTACCACAAGGAATATTATTTGTATTTATTTTACTTTTATGGCAAAATATCCTTTTTATACCAGCTATTTTAGCACTGGCAGTCAGTGGATTTAAATTATATAAATCTATTATGAAAGATAGAAATAAAGAAAATGTAAAAATAGAAGTCATACGACATACGATTTTCTCTTTTATTATGTTACTGGTTTTAATGATTTCATCAATCATAGAAATCTTTTTATCAACCAATATTTTAAAAGTAGTGATAAAATATTTTTAAAAATATCTCAAAATGTATTTACAATTTTCAAATTGTTTGATATAACATATATAGGTTATGTAAATAGATTATTTTAAATTATAACAAGAGGTAGGGAAAATAAATGGAAAGACAGTTAAAATATTTTTTTAATTTTTTAGAGAATGACAAAAAATTATCAGAAAACACATTACAATCATACAAAAGAGATTTAAAACAATTTAGAAAATATTTAGAAGCATGTGAACTTCATTATAACAGAGTAAAAGAAGAAGACATAAAAGATTACGTTAGAGAGCTAGAAGAACAAGGAAAAAAAGCATCCAGTATTTCTAGATGTATTGCTTCTATTCGTTCATTCTATCAATTTGTATTAAAAAACAAAAAAATAAAAATAGATCCAACACAAAATATTCAATCACCAAAAATCGAAAAAAGAGTACCAAGTGTATTAACATCAAAAGAAGTAGAATTATTACTGGATCAACCAAAAGACATAGACTTAAAAGGAATACGTGATAAAGCTATGCTTGAATTTGCCTATGCAACAGGGATGAGAGTAACCGAAATTATATCGTTAAATATAGAAGATGTTAATTTAGAAGAAGGATATGTAGTTTGTAAACATAGTACAAAACAAAGAAATATACCATTAGGAACGATGTCATTAAAAGCATTAAGAGAATATGTAGAAGAAGCAAGAGACATTTTAGTAAAAACAGAAGGAGAAGAAGCGTTATTTGTCAATATCAATGGTAGTAGACTAACCAGACAAGGTTTTTGGAAAATCATTAAGTATTATAAAGAACAAGCACATATTACAAAAGAAATCACACCACATGTTTTAAGACATTCTTTTGCTACACATCTTTTGCAAAATGGAGCAGATTTAAAAGCCATTCAAACCATGTTAGGACATTCAGATATTTCATCCACACAAGTATATATGCAATTTCAAGACGAGGGATTGAAAAATGTTTATCGAAAAGCTCATCCAAGAGCATAATTATAAAAGAAAACAAAAGACTTCTCAAAAGATTGAGAAGTCTTATCATTTTACTAGACATTAAAACAAAAAAACGATATAATAAATAGGTAGAAAATGTTAATTAGGGGTGTATTCATTGAAAAAGAAGGTATTATTTATTGCTAGTACAGGTGGACATTTAAATGAACTTATGCAATTATCACCATTATTTGAAAAATATAATTATTATATCATAACAGAAAAAGATAAAGTGAACGAAAACCTAAAAGAAAAATATGGAAAAAGACTATATTTTTTACCATATGGAACTAGAGCAAAGTTATTTTTTTATGTTTTTCAATATTTTTATCTTTGTTTAAAAACCATTTATTTATATTTTAAGATACGTCCACAAATTATTATCACAACAGGAACTCACACAGCAGGTCCAATGTGTTACTTAGGCAAAATATTTAGAAGCAAAATAATTTATATAGAAACTTTTGCCAGTACACACAAAAAAACAGCAACAGGAAGACTTATTTATCCAATTGCTGACTTATTTATTGTACAATGGGAAGAAATGCTTGAGTTATATCCAAAAGCCGTATATGGAGGTTCAATATATTAATGATTTTAGTATTATTAGGAACACAAAATAATCGTTTTCATCGTTTATTAGAAGAAATAGAAAGATTAATACAAAAAGAAAAAATAAAAGAAGAAGTAATCGTACAAGCAGGATATACTAAATATATAACAAAAAAGATGAAAATATTTGATTTTATGACAAAAGAAGAACTAGAAGAATGGCAAAATAAAGCAGACTTAGTCATAACTCATGGAGGAGTAGGATCGATTTTGCAAGCCATAACAAAACAGAAAAAAGTAATTGCTATTCCTAGATTACATGAATATGGCGAACATGTTAATGACCATCAAAAAGAAATTGTAGAACTTTTTCACCAAAAAGGTTACATCATTGGAATACAAAGAGTAGAAGAATTACAAAAGGCTATTCAACAAATAGACACATTTGAACCAAAAAGATATCAACAAAATCACGATAAAATGTTAAAAATTATAGAAGATTTTATTGAGCAAAACTAAAAAGGAATTATGATAGAAAAATAATTACCATTTTGGCTATACCAGAATTTAATTGTTTTCACCAGATAGGGAGATAATATGGAAGAAGAAAGAATAGTTAGTCCAGAGATAAAAGGGCAAATAGAGGAAAAATTAGAAAATTCTTTAAGACCACAATCATTAGTTGAATATATAGGACAAGACAAGGTAAAAGAAAATATGAAAATATATATCGAAGCAGCAAAAAAAAGACAAGAACCTTTAGATCATGTTTTATTTTATGGTCCTCCAGGATTAGGAAAAACAACATTATCCAATATCATCGCCAATGAAATGAATGCTAATATCAAAATAACATCTGGACCAGCCATTGAAAAACCAGGAGATTTAGCATCATTATTAACGAATTTATCTGAATTTGACGTACTATTTATCGATGAAATTCATCGATTAAGTAAAAGTGTAGAAGAGATATTGTATCCAGCTTTAGAAGATTATACATTAGATATTATGATTGGAAAAGGCCCGAGTGCTAAAGCAATTCGATTAGACTTACCTAAATTTACATTAATAGGAGCAACAACAAAAGCAGGAACGTTAACAACACCTTTGAGAGATCGATTTGGTATTATTCATAGGTTAGAATTATACTCTTTAGAAGATTTAACCACCATCGTAAAACGATCAAGTGATATTTTAGAAGTAGAAATAGAAGAAAAGGCAGCAAATGAAATAGCAAAAAGATCGAGAGGAACACCAAGAGTAGCTAACCGATTGTTAAAAAGAGTACGAGATTATGCTATTGTACTAGGAGACGGAAAAATCACCTTAAAAATAGCCAAACATGCATTACATCAATTAGAAATTGATGAACTTGGATTAGATGAAATTGATAGAAAATTATTAGAAACGATGATTGTTCAATATAATGGTAGAGCAGTTGGAATTGAAGCATTAGCAGTAAGCGTAGGAGAAGAAATAGATACCATAGAAGATGTGTATGAACCATATTTAATTCAAATTGGTTTTATAGCAAGAACTTTGCGTGGTAGAAAAGTCTTACCACCAGCCTATAGACATATGGGATATCCAATGCCAGATGAAAATAATTTTTCTGGACAAGTTTCCATTTAATCATCATAAAAAGATAGAAGAAAGGGAAAAAAATGAAACTATTATTACATACCTGTTGTGCACCATGTAGTATTTATTGTATTGATTCATTAAGAAACGAAGACATAGAACCAACCGTATATTGGTTTAATCCCAATATACACCCATATAAGGAATATCAAGCAAGAAGAGATTGTCTAAAAGAATATACGACTAAGATAGGGGTAAAAGCTATTTTTGAAGAAAATTATGGATTAAGAGATTTTTGCCAGAAAGTCATCAATAATTTAGAAAAAAGATGTGAAGATTATTGCTATCTAGTTCGTTTGGAACAAACAGCAAAATATGCTAAAGAAAATGGATATGATGCTTTTTCAACTACGTTGTTGGTTAGTCCTTATCAAAATCATGAAGCACTAATCAAAGTCTCAGAACTTATGGCTAAAAAATATCATATTTCTTTTTTATATCGTGATTTTAGAATCGGTTTTGGCCAAGGACAAGACAAAGCAAAGGAATTAGGTTTATATAGGCAGAAATATTGTGGTTGCGTTTTTTCCGAGGAAAGTAGATATAATTGCCACAATCCAGTAAAGCCAGAACTACCAATAGGTTACAAGCTACCTAGTAGAGCTAATATACAAGTAAAAAAGATAGAAAACAAAGAAGACTATATAGACCTATTGTTAGAAGCAGATCCTTCAAAAAATATGATTTTCAAGTATTTAAGCGATTCTGATGTGTATGGATTAAAAGTTGATGAAGAAATAGTTTCGATCGCAGTAATTTTGCGCATTTCTAAAAATGAATTGGAATTAAAAAATCTAGTTACTAAAAAAGAACATAGAGGAAAAGGATATGCAAAAAAGTTGTTAAAGTCATTATGTGGTAATTATAAACAGAAATACAGTAAAATGTTAGTTGGAACAACAGAAAATAATATTCCATTCTATGTAAAGCAAGGTTTTGATAAATATGAAAAAACAATAAAGAATTTCTTTGTAGATAATTATGAGGAAGAAATAAAAGATGGAGATATAGTTTGTACTGATATGATATATTATTCAAAAGATTTAAAGAAGATAAAGAAAGATAACTAGTAACTTGAAAGGAGAAAATTCAAGATGAAAACAATAGATGGAAGGGAAGTTATATGGGAAACAGACAATGTTAAGTGGTTAAATAGGAATAGTTGAGAGGAAGAAAGATATGCTAAACAAATAAAAAAAGAAATGATGAGTAGTAAAGAGGAGTGTATAACATGAAATATACAAGAAAAACGAGAATAAAGGCATTAATTGCTGCGGGATTATTGGCTTTTAATGTATCAGGATGTAAAAAAGAAATTCGAGGATATAGCCATGATATGCAGGAAGAAGTAATGAGTGAAGAACAAGAAACAAACCATGAAAATATAGATAACATAGAAAATCTTGTGGAGAATGCAGAATTAGCAAAATTCAAAAAAGAATTGGCAGCAAGCTTTGACAACTTTACACTTACCTTAGATGAAACAACTAACGAATTCGTTTCCAGCATAATTGTTGATGGAACCAATGTGAGTATTGAATTAATAGATGGAAGTAAGGTATCAGGTACTTTATATGATTTAGAAATATCAGATTTAACATTAGAAAATTTGTATCTATATGATTCAAAATATGCAGAAGATTTCTATAATGTAGAAACAAAATATCACGATTATGAAGAAAAAGGATATGATTTTATCTATGAGGCACTATATGACGATTATCAAAGTCATCAAAAATTAGAATTAGAAATTGAGAATTGTTCCGTAGCGAATGAATATAAAAAAGGGAAGATCCAAGATATTGAGTATAGTATAATTGATTTAGAGGAGATAGATTATACAGCTTGTAAAAAATTATGGTTATATAATAGCTATTTAGAAGAAGAAGTTTTTTCAACAATGACAAATTTAGAAACGTTAGTATTGGTAGATCCCAATATAGCTTCATCAGAAGAAGAAACAATAGCCATACAGTCTAATTCACTAAAGAATCTTATTATTGATGAGGCATTCAAGGAGTATAGTGATAAATTTGATTTTACAGGATGTCCTAATTTGGAAATACTATCGATTGTAGGTGAGACACAGGAAACAGATTTAGAGGGATTAAAAGGACTTACGCATTTAAAACAACTAGCATTTGGACTGCCTAAATATTCGTGTGTAGATAGATTAATTGATAAGGACTTTCAAGAAAGATTAGATTTAGTTTCACTTTCACTTTCTCCTGATGATAAAGGACTATGTTATGGACCAAATTGTATTATATCAGATATAAGTGCAATTAATGGAACAAATTTGGAAGTCTTAAATATCAGCTTTTTAAAATATGTTAGTTCAGAAATGTTATTAGAAACAGTAAAATCATTACCTAATTTAAAGCAAATCGTAGGGTTTGAAGTAAATAATGCAGGAATGTGTTCTGATGAACTATTAGCGTACTGTGAAGAACAAGGAATTAAACATCCTTTTACAGAAAGGAGTTTAGCAGTAAAACATAAATTAGAAGAAATTGTTTCCAATGTGCTAACAGATGATATGAACGAAGAAGAAAAAGTAAAAGCTTTGAGTGAATATATTGTAAGCCATATGGAATATGATTATGAGTTAACAAATGATACAAGGCAATCACCTGAAAAAATAATAAGAGGTTGGGGAGAATGTCTATATTATAGTGTAATAGAAGGAAAAGGTGTATGTGAAGGATATACAACATATGCACAAAATTTATTTCGTGAAGCAGGAATAACAGCATTTAGAGCAGATGGTATAGGCCATACGTGGAATTTAGTACAAATTGATGACGAATATTATTTTATTGATTTAACCAATATCGATACATTAATGGAAGAACAAATATCGACATCATTTGACGATTATGATCTTGAGTCATATTATTTAGTACCCATTAAAGATCCAGAGGATTTTCCTTATCTATGTACTGACATGTTACCAATTGAAGTAGAAGAAGAATATGATAAAGCGAGAAAAAATACAAAAAAGAATGAGGAAATAATAAAAGAGAAAAAAGACAATAGGGCAGAAAAACTAGGAAATTATATGATACAAGTCAATAAACAAAATATAGATCCAAAAGAATATGCAAAGTTTTGTGGTATGATAGGCATATGGTGTGCACTAGGATTAGCCAAAAAAATAACCAACAAAGAAAACAACGTAAAGAAAGAAGAAACAAAAAAAGATAGAGAAGGCGTAATCAAGATAGGTTCCTTAAGCGAATTATGCCAGAGATTAAAGAGAGAACAAAAAATAAATCAATTAAGAAGTAAAAGACAAATAGCAGAACAAGAAAGAGCTTTGAACAACCAGGCCAAAGATTTAGAAAGACAAGCCAGTATGCATGTGAAAGGAGCACACACAAGATGAATAAGGAGTTAATATCATACCAAGAAACTATATTTTCAAAAATAAAAAGAATCTTAAATCAGGTTCTTTTAAGGAAAGAAGACAAAATGTTAGCCAATAAAATAACAAATCAGAAAACTTTTTTAGAAGATATTATCGTTAAACAAAATAAAGAAGAAAACAGATTAAAGAAACTAAAAAAATTATATGATAAGGGAGAATTAGAGGAGAAGTATATAACGAATGAAGATATAGATAAGCTAATAGAAATGTATGATGAAGAAATAGAAAAATTAACAGTAGATACGAAAAGAAGAAAAAATAATATTCAACAAATGCTTAAGCCAGAAACTACACCTTTATCCATAAAGAACATAGACAAAAAACAAATAAATTCTTGAAATAAAACTAAAAATATGATAACCTATAGCCAAATAAAAATAAGAAGAAGTAGAAGAAAATGGGAATAGAAACAATAAAAATAGAAAACTACAAATCAATTAAAAAATGTTATTTGAATTTAAGTCAATTAAATGCTCTAATTGGAGAAAATGGTTGTGGAAAAACTAATATTTTAGAAGCAATAAAATATTTTTATTATAATCTAATAGCAGAAAGCATAGATAACGATATATATGATAAAAATAATATATTTAGTAAAACAGTAAAAATTGGTATACAATATGATTGCACAGAACTAAGAAAAATTATTGTCAATAAAAGGAAAACACAAAAAGAGGAAGATTATTATAGAAAAATTTTAAAACTCATCAATAAAAATAAATTATACTTAGAATTAATAAAAACAAAAAACAAACCAATCCAATGGAACATACCATTACGAGAAGATAGAGAAATTATCTATCATATTTTTCCTATCTATGCTATTGACACCAAACATATTCAAGCAGAAAGCTGGCAATATATATGGAGAGAAATAGGTGATCTAATTAAGATAGAAAATAAAACAATTAAAGAATATCAACAATTAATCGTTGATATTTTTGAACAGGAACAAGACAAAAAGATGGTAAAAAAACTGGCAGAATTAGAAAAAGTCTTAAAAAATTCGGAAATACAAATCAAAAAGTATACACCAAGAGAATACGCAACAGCATTAACCAAAATGTATTATAGTGGAGAAAAATTTGAAATAGCAGAACATAGTCCAAACTATTTTTCAGAAGGAACAAATTCGTTTAACTATATTAATACATTAATTTATATAGTCAATGCCATTAAAACAAAAAAGATAAAATTTCCAACCATAATAATCGATGAACCAGAAATCAGTTTGCATCATAAATATATTGATAAAATAGCAGACAATATTATGGATAAATCAAGGAAAATACAATTCATCCTAGCTACCCATTCAGCGAGATTATTAAAAAATATCTTACAAGAAGACAACCAAATAAGTAAGGTTTTTAATCTAAAATATAAAAACCAATATACACAGTGCACAGAAATGAAATTGTTAGATCAGCAAAGACAAAAAACATTTATACAAGATGAACAGGTAAATTGTTATTTTTCTCGTATGATTTTGATGGTAGAAGGGGAAAGTGAACTGGAATTATTAAACAATAAATACGTAAAGATTTTATTTCCTATCTTATCCAATTTAGATATAATAAAAGTCAATAAAGTGATTGAAAATAGTTTATTACCTAACAAAAGAAATTATAGAACACCATATTTAATTTTAATTGACATGGATAAAACAATAGTCAAACAAAAGGATAGTAATCAATTTAAAAAAATACAAAGTGGAGGCTATTTTATTTATGATGAGAAAGAAAGATTTTATTATGGAGAAAAAAGAATAGAAACCTATCAAAAAAGAAGAAGAATAGAAAAAATGTTGGAGAAATGTCAATTTCACTATACATTACCTTTTTATGCTTGTCAAGATGCTAATTTTTATGCATTAAAACAATATATCAAAGAATATTTTTTAAACTATAATATTTTTGTCAATGAAACAACCATTGAAGGAATGTTGATTAATGATGAAAATTATGATAAATTTTGGAAATTTTATAAACAAGTGCTTAAAAAGACAAAAGACATAAAAGAACTAGAAGAATATTATGATACATTAAATGAAAACAAAAAAATAAATTTTTTAAGGTTATTAGTATCAGGAAAGACAGATTATTTACTAAAATTAGAAGAATTAGACAAAATATATCTGCAAATTAAGACATTAATTAGCAAAAGTAAAGTGAGTAAGACCAGTGGATGGATAACCATGTGGATAGAATATTATTTATTAGAATTATTACAAATCCAACATAGCCAAGAAAACAAAGAAAGAAAATTAAAACGAGAACTAGCAAAATACACAGAGTTTTGTCAATATGATTTTTTGTATCATTTCAGAGAATTATTTAATTTAATAAAAGAAATTTCAAAAAGATATAGTTATTAATTTTATATGGCAAGTAGCAATTTTTTAATCCAAAAGATTAAAAACCTTGAGGTAAAGGAAAAACTTTAATAAAGCCAAGGAAATTTATGGTTGCTTTTGACTTATATATTTTTCAGATTAAACATTAATAGACTTCGCTGAAAAAGCATATAGGTGTCTATATGAGCTTTTTAGAAAGTACTTGCCATATAACTAAAATAAAAGAGGTAGAAATGTTTATTATATCAACAGATTATTTAATAGAAAATATAATCAAATTTAATTTTTCCCAAATCTATAAAGTCATAATTAATTCCTATGCATATTATGAAGAAATACAGATGCGAAAAAAAAAGGGATTTCGAACTGTATATCAAATAGAAAAAGAATCAGAGCTATATCATATGCAAAAAAACTTACAACAAAATTTTTTAGCAAAAGTGCCACTTCCTACTTGTGTAAAAGGATTTTGCAAAGAAACATCGTATTGTGATTTTTTAAAGGAACATAGAAATCAAAACAATTATATGAGAATAGATATCCAAAACTTTTTTGATTCCATTACAGAAGAACAAATACGAGAAAATTTAAAAGATTTGGTAAAAACACAAGAAGCTATAACTATTATCACAAAATTGTGTACATATGAAGGTTTTTTACCACAAGGGGCAGTTACTTCACCAATGTTATCCAATATCATATTTAGAAGAATTGATCAAAGAATACTAAAATATTGTCAAAAATTTGATGTTATATATACCAGATATGCGGATGACTTATTATTCTCAAGCAACAAAATTGATTTTAAAAAAAATAAGTGGTTTTCGAAAAAAGTAAAATATATCTTAAGAGAAAATGGATTTAAATCAAATGAAGCAAAAAAACATATTGAAGAGGGAAAAATTTGTTTAGGTGGATTTGTCATAGAAAATGAAATTAGTCTATCCAGAAACAAATTACGAAATCTAAATAAAATTACCCATTACTTTAAGGACAAAACAAAAATGGATCGATATGTAGTAGATAAAGCCCTTATTCATGAGTCTTGTTTACCAGGTATAGCAAAATTAACAATACAAGATTCCAGAGGCAAGGCAAGAATATTTCATAGTATAGCTGAGTTAATCAATTATTTATGTGGATATAGAGCCTTTTTAATCGAAATCATTCAGGCTAATGAAAATCCACATACCCTCAAAATGAAAAATTTACAAAATAAAATTAAACAAATTGAAAAAATAGTATATCAATTTGAAATAGTATATAAACAAGAAAACAAAGGAGAAATAAATTGACAGAAATTAAGCAAGATACAAAGATTAAGTTCATAAAAAGTTTATTGATTATTGGCAATATCTTATTAGCTGTGCCATCAATACTATATATCATACAGAAAAAAACGATATATCCATTTAATTCTTATTTTCACTTTTTATATGAAACACCAGTAAACAGATTAACACAAACTTTGTTATATATATTGATATTAACTTTCTTAAGTATCATCTATTTTCTGTTAGTCAAAAAGAGAAAAGAATTATTTACTAGCACTAAAAAAATGTTTGTATTTATTGCCATAAATGCCCTTTTGTTTGTAACCATATTACCATTTACTTGTTCAGATGTATTTTATTATTTAGGTATAGGAAGATTAGATAGTACTTATCATCAGAATCCATATTACACAACCATAAAAGATTTTGTAGAACAAGAAAATCACACCAAATATTTGCAAACTGACACTGTATTAGCACAAGGATATCATAACGATTGGGCTGATTCAACTGTTGTCTATGGTCCAGTTTGGACAATCATCTGCAAAATAGTAGGGGGAATATCTTTTGGCAATTTAGATTTCGCCCTATTGATTTTTAAATTTATCCATGTATGCATTCATTTAGGGAATAGTTACCTTATCCATAAAATAGCCCATAAAAAAATATTTACCCTATTATATGGGCTAAATCCTTTTGTGTTAATGGAAGGAATTGCTTGTGTTCATAATGATATATTTGTAGTATTTTTTATCTTACTAGCCATATATTTTTTATGTAAAAGAAAAAATATATGGGGAAGTGTGCTCAGTTTAGCTATGGCAACAGGAATTAAATATTTTGCTATCATACTCTTACCATTTTTTATCATTTATTATTTTAGAAAAGAAAAGCCCAATAGAAGATGGGGAAAATGTATACAATATGGTTGTTTATTCATGATAGCATTAATGATTCCATATTTATTCTATTTACAAGATGGACAAGTACTTAGTGGATTATTTATTCAACAAGAAAAATTAGCAAAAAGTTTTTACTTAATACTAACCGAATATTTTAACAATCCAACCATATCGGTTACACAAATAAACCATATTTTATTAGTGAGTTTTGTTATCATTTACTTTTTTACTTGTGTGGTTCTGATGTATAAAAAGAACATACTATTTAGAACAGAGATGAAAAAAGCGAATTATTTTATTATGGCATTTTTATTTTTGTTAATTACCAATTTTCAACCATGGTATATCTTGTGGTTATTTCCACTATTGATGTGGCAAAGAGCAGAAAACATAAAATGGATTCCACAAATAGCATTAATGAGTGAGTTTGCCAATAGTATATTTCTAACTTATGGTGAAGGTTGGCAAAATGGAATCCCATTTACTTTTGTATTTATCGTAGGAAGCCTAGGGATAAGGATCATCAATCAAGAAGTGAAAAGGAGGAAAAAGAAATGGAGAAATTAGTACTAGTAGATGGCAATAGTATTATGAATCGAGCCTTTTATGGAATAATGGGAAGTAAAATGTTAACCACAAAAGATGGAAAATATACCAATGCTGTGTATGGTTTTTTAGCTATTTTATTTAAGCTATTAGAAGATATACAGCCAGAATATTTAGTTGTTGCCTTTGACTTAAAAGCACCAACAGCAAGACATCAACTTTATGAAGGATATAAGGCAACAAGAAAAGGAATGCCACAAGAACTAGCAGAGCAAATGCCAATCATCAAAGAAATACTAACAGCCATGAATATTGATATCATAGAAATAGAAGGTTAT
This sequence comes from uncultured Clostridium sp., assembly GCA_947568535.1. GTDB lineage: Bacteria > Bacillota > Clostridia > TANB77 > CAG-508 > CAG-269. Next base: position 18,199 of record CANOPF010000011.1, read on the forward strand.
GAAGCAGATGATATACTACGGAACATTATCTTGTTATGGAGAAAACAAAGGCTTAGCAGTAACCATTCTCTCAGGAGATAGAGATACCTTCCAATTAGCTACAGATAAAGTAACCATTCGAATTCCTCATACTAAAGGCGGAAAAACAGAAACAGAAGAATATAACCGAAAAAGAATTATAGAAACATATGGATTAGAACCAAAGCAATTAATCGATGTAAAAGGACTACAAGGAGATAGTTCAGATAATATTCCAGGCGTACCAGGAATAGGAGAAAAAACAGCATTATCATTAATCCAAAAATTTGGATCATTAGAAAATGTATATCAACAACTAGAAAAAGGAGAAGCAGGAATAAAAGGGAAACAAAAAGAAAACATAGAGAATAATAAAGAATTAGCATTTTTATCCAAAACATTAGGAACCATTAACCTAAAAGTTCCCATTCAACACACATTAGCAGATTTCAAAGTAGAAGAATGGAACAAAGAAAAAGTGTTTTCTCTTTTTCATGAATTAAATTTTAATCGTTATATTGAACGATTTTCATTACAAGGAGAAAACAAAACTACAAGAGAACTAAAGGATTTATTTCAGAGAGTAGAAAAAACAAAAGAAGAAATCATAACATTAATACAAGAGCAAAAACAAATGATATTTTATCTTCATACCAGTGAAGATAGAAATCCAGAAAAGATCATAAAAGAAAAAATAACAGGGATAACCATTTATCAAGAAAAGACACAAGAAGTAATATATAGCCAATTCAAAAAAGAAGAAGATATACAATACTTTAAAGAAATTCTGGAGACAAAAGATATACACAAAATTGGACATCATCTAACCAAAGCCTATATTCTTTTTAAGCAACTAGGAATTGATTTTGAGGGAATGACATATGATATAGCCATTGCTAGTTATATCCTCAATCCTACAAATCATAAATTAGATATCGAAGAGCTAATTGAGCAATATCTAGCTATTAATGTGCAAGCATATATAGGAGAAGAAGAAAAACAACAACAAATTAATCTATTTGATGATATAGAAGAAGAAAAGACAGAAAAACAGGCATTATATGCATATGCTATTAGTCAAATCAAAGAAATTACCATGAATAAACTAAAAGAAATAGGAGCATTAACCTTATTTAATGAAATCGATATGCCAACCATAGAAGTATTATCTAATATGCAATGGAATGGTATGTATGTTGATGAAGAAGAACTAAATCAATTTGGGAAAGAATTGACCGATAAATTATCTACATTAACACAAAAAATTTATGAAATAGCAGGAGAAGAATTTAATATTAACTCAACAAAACAACTAGGAGAAATGTTATTTGATAAAATGAAATTACCAGTTGTCAAAAAAACAAAAAGTGGTTATTCAACAGATGTAGATGTTTTAGAAAAATTAAGAACAGAAAATCCAATCATTCCCCTACTATTAGAATATCGTCAATTAATGAAATTAAACTCTACTTACGTAGAAGGATTGAAACTATATATCAATCCAAAGACAAAAAGAATTCACTCGTTTTTCCACCAAACCATAACAGCTACAGGGCGAATTAGTTCTACTGAACCAAATCTTCAAAATATCCCAACAAGATTTGAATTAGGGAAACGAGTAAGAAGAGTCTTTAAACCAGAAGAAGGAAAAATATACTTAGATGCTGATTATTCACAAATCGAATTACGCGTGTTAGCCCATATCTCAGAAGATACACATATGATACAAGCCTTTCAGGAAGGACAAGATATTCATAAACAAGCAGCTTCTAAGGTATTTAAAACACCAATAGAAGAGGTAACCAAAGAACAAAGAAGTGATGCTAAAGCAGTAAATTTTGGTATTGTTTATGGAATTAGCGATTTTGGACTAGGAGAACAATTAGGAATTACCAGAAAAAAAGCCAAACAATATATTACCGAATACCTAGAACAATATGCAGGAATCAAAGCATTTATGGAAGGGATAACCGAAAAAGCAACCGAACAAGGATATGTAGAAACATTATTTCATAGAAGAAGGTATATACCAGAACTAAAGTCAAATAATTATACAGTAAGACAATTTGGTTCAAGAGTAGCCATGAATACGCCAATCCAAGGAACAGCAGCCGACATTATGAAAATTGCTATGATAAACGTATACCAAGAAATAAAAAAGAGGGGACTACAGTCTAAAATTGTATTACAAGTCCATGATGAAATGATGATAGAAGCAATAAAAGAAGAAAGCGAAGAAATCAAAGAGATAATGAAGCATAGTATGGAATCAGCCGTAAACTTACAAGTGCCATTAATAGCAGACATAGCAGAAGCCAAAAACTGGTATGATTGTAAATAATGGGACAAATAGACAAAAGGAGAAAAGAGATGAAAAAGAAACGATTAATTATCCTTATTTTACTATTTACGTTAATAATTGCTGTCCTTTTAAGCAAAGATAAGTGGCTAAAACTGATGTATCCCAAAACATATCAAGAAGTAGTTTCCCTATACCAGAAGAAGTATAATGTGGAAGAACATTTAATTTTTGCTGTTATCAAAGCAGAAAGTAACTTTGACCAAAAAGCAGTTTCACATCGAAAGGCAATGGGACTCATGCAATTAATGGAGGAAACAGCCAAAGATGTTGCCAAAAAAAATAATATTGACATTAAGCAAGACGACCTAAAAGAAGAATTATGTGATGTCAATAAAAACATTGAGATAGGAACTTGTTATCTATCGATCTTAATACAAAGATATCATAATAAGGAAATAGCACTTGCTGCTTATAATGCAGGAATAGGAACAGTGGATGGATGGATTGAAAAGGGAATTATTCAAAAAGATGGTTCAGATATTGAAAATATTCCATATAAAGAGACAAATAATTATGTAAGAAAAATATTAAGAGATTATCAAATTTATGAAGATTTATATAAAAACTAGACAAATGATGAAAAATAAAATAAAATGATGAAAGAAAAGAGGGTGAAAACAAAAAATGATAATCGAACAATTACTATTTACCATCATTTCATTTGCCATATTTGTATCTATGTTCGTTCGTATGATTCGTCATAATGACACCACATATATAGTTGTTTTAGTTTTAGAAACAATAGGAATTGTGCTTAATTTTATAGAAGTATTATTCGATATTCATTTCAATATAATTGCCATTATAGGGAAATACATGTTATCAGTTATGCTTCCCCTTGGTGTTATCCTATTAGAAAAAAGAGAAATCAAATTATTTGAAATGATTTACTTGCAAAAAGCAAAATGGTATATATTTTTGAAAGACAACAAAAAAGCCAAACAAGCATTAATTGACATATTAGAGAAAAATCCAAATGCTTATCAAGGACATAAAATGTTAGCTGAAATTTATGAGGCAGAAGGAGGCATGAGAAAAGCCATTGATGAATATGTACAAGCCATCGATTTAAACAAAAAAGATTACGATTCGTATTATAAAGTAGCAGAATTATTAACCAATCTGGACAAAAAAGAAGAAGCAACAGAAATGTTATATAATTTATTAGCAAAAAAACCAGAAATGTATAAGGCAACAGAACGATTAGGAGAAATTCTTATCGAAAAAGGAAGATATAAAGAAGCAGTCAATATTTATCAAAATGCGTTAGCTTATCATCCATTAAGTTATGAATTGAACTATAATTTAGGAATAGCATATACGATGTTAAATGATTTTCAAAATGCGAAAATTTGCTATGAAAAGGCAGCAGAAATCAATACATTATTATATCAAGCCAAATATTCCTTAGCAGAAATTGCCTTAATTTATAAAGACCTAGAAGAAGCAGAAAGAAGATTTTTAGAAGCGATCGAAGAAGAAGAACTATCAGCAGATGCTTATTATGAATTAGCCAAAATATACTTAATTAAGGGAGATAAAGATACAGCCATTAACTATATCAACACAGCATTAGATGGGTGTTCCAAAAGAATGGTAGAAAAAGTAAAAAGAGAACCAATCTTTATTCCCATAATGGCAAGAATCTCTATCCCTTTTAATGTAGAAGAAACCTTACCACAAGAAGGAAAAAAATTACAGCCAAAAGAAAGAAAAGCCAAAGAACACTTAGAAGAAATGAGTGAAATAACCAGAAACTTAAGTTATCATGACATAAAATTATTAAAAAAAGAAGACAATAGAAATGTCCAAAAAATAGAAAAAAATCAAATCGACAATCAAGACAAACAAAGATAACTCATAAAATTCGTAAAAAGAAATATACTAACATAGATAGGAGGAATTTTATGAGTACAAATTTTGCTATGATCGGTGGAGATTTACGCACGATAAAATTAGCTAAAATGCTAGCAGAAGAAGGAAATACAGTTTATACCTATGGCTTAGAACAAGCAGAAGAATTAAAAGAAATAAAAAATATTGTCTTTTGTGAAAAATTAACTATAGCGATTCAAAATACAGAAGTAGTTATTGGACCAATTCCCTTTTCAAGCAATGGAAAAGAGATCAACAGTCCATTTAGTGAAAAAAATATTTCTATTCGAGAACTAATGCATGTTATTCATGCTAAGGTATTAATTGCAGGTAGCATTACACCAGAAATCTATGACTTAGCTAATGATGAATATATTGAAATCATTGATCTCATGAAAAGAGAAGAATTAGCTGTATTAAATACCATATCAACAGCAGAAGGAGCCATAGAGATAGCTATTTCCCATACCAATAAAATTATCCATGGAAGCAAAGTGCTTATTTTAGGATTTGGAAGAATAGGAAAAGTATTAGCCAGAAAAATGGAAGGATTATCGGCTGAAGTAACTTGTGCAGCAAGAAAAGATGAAGATTTAGCTTGGATTAAAGCCTATGGATATCAAGCGACCAATATTAATACCTTAGGAGAAAACCTGTCACAATATGATATTATCATGAATACAGTACCTCATTTAATCTTAACTTCAGAAAGATTACTCTACGTAAACCAAGAATGTGTATTAATTGATTTAGCTTCTAATCCAGGAGGAATAGACAAAAAGGCCACGAAAGAAAGAGGATTAAAATTGATTTGGGCATTAGCTTTACCAGGGAAAGTAGCACCAGTTACCACAGCAGAATTTATTAAAGATACCATTTATAATATTTTAAAAGAAATATATAAGAAATAAGGAAGGAAGAAAAATATGTTAATAGAAATCATAAAATCAGTTTTATTTGGCATTGTAGAGGGAATTACAGAATGGTTACCCATTAGTAGTACAGGACATTTAATATTAGTTGAACAATTTGTTAAATTTACAGAAGTATCACCAGAATTTTGGAATATGTTCCAAGTTGTGATACAATTTGGAGCTATTTTAGCGGTAGTATTATTATATTGGAATAACATATGGCCTTTTACACAAAAAAAGGAAAAAGCCATGCAATCAAAAGGAATATTATCATATGTGAATAAAGAGATTATGATATTATGGACAAAAATTTTAGTAGCATGCATTCCTGCTGCTGTGATAGGTGTATTTTTCGATGAAGTATTTGAAGCCTTATTTTACCATCCATTTAGTATTGCCATAGCTTTAATTGTATTTGGAGTAGCCTTTATTGTGATAGAAAATAAAAATAAAAACCGAAACAAGCACAAACCAAAAGAAACTACTTCTGATATAACTTACAAAGATGCCATTTTGATAGGTATTTTCCAATTATTAGCAGCGATATTTCCAGGAACTTCTCGTTCAGGAGCAACCATTATCGGTGGATTGTTTATTGGTTTAACAAGACCTAATGCAGCAGAATTTACTTTTTATTTAGCCATACCAACCATGTTAGGAGCAAGTTTGTTAAAACTCGTTAAATTCGGATTTGGATTTACAGGAATAGAACTAATGATCTTGTTAGTAGGAATGCTAGTATCATTTTTCATATCATGGTTAGTTATTAAATTGTTAATGAATTACATAAAGAAACATGATTTTAAAGTATTTGGTTATTACCGAATTGTTTTAGGAATTCTGGTATTACTATATTTTAGTTTGATCAAATAAGAAAATGAGGCATGATTGGGTTCATGCCTCATTCTATTTTTCGATTGTTTTTTTCATGTGTAGTTCCGTGTACACATTTTTTCATATTCTTTACATTTAATTTTGTAATCCATTTGCATACATAAATAACGATAATAACTACAAGCCTGTTCATATTGCATCATCATTTCATTCATATCCATGCCAGGAGGAGGCATATTGAAATCCATATAAGGAGGCATATAACCAGGGGTAAAATCTCTTTCCATTTTTTTATCATCTCCTATCTCTTTACTATCCTATGAGAAAAAAACAAAGATAGAACATTATAAATCAAAATTTAAAAAAGGAAATACATGTAATAATACATAGGTATAAAAAGCAGACAAGCAAGCTTGTAACAATTTGCCATACACATAAGGTTTAATCGATAAATCAGTTTTAGCGGTAATACTCCAAACCTGAAGGAGAATAGAAAAACCACCAAAACCAAGTAAAAAAGAGGTAAAAATAATATTTAAAGAGAGTTTTTTACTAGCCACACAAGAAATGGTATGAATACCATTAGTGATTTCTAACAATCCAGCTAAAAGTCCCTGAATAAAGTTAGTATCAATGTGTAAGCACGCAAAAATAGGATTTAATAAAAGGGTACAACTAGTAAATAAACCACTTGCTTTGAAAATGGATATGATACTCGAAAAGATAACAACAAAGCCACCAATTAATAAAATCGTCGAAATACTCCTAGTAATACTATCGGCTAGTATTTCGCCTAAATTAGACAAAGAAGCTGTTTTTTGAAGTGGATATGAAGATGGGGTAGAAGAAGGCGTTCCCCAAGTATTTTGTCCTTTTTTCCAATAACGGAATAAAAATCCAACAGAAATACAAGCCAATAAGTGGGTAACAAATAGTAAGATACCAATAGTTGTACTTCTAAACATAACGATACCAACTGTTCCAATAATAAAAAGAGGACCAGAATTGTTAGTAAAACTAAGCAAGCGTTCACATTCTTCTTTACTACAAATATGATTTTGTCTAAAATGACTAGCAATTTTAGCACCTATGGGATATCCACTAATAATACCCATAATGAATGCAAAACTACCTTCTCCACGTACATTAAAAAGTAATTTCATATAAGGTGTTAATACACGTCCCAATAAGGAGATAATATTTGTATGCATTAATAATTCGGTTGCTACAAAAAAAGGAAATAACGATGGAACAACGGAATTAGCCCATAAAGATAATCCAGATTTTACAGCAGGAAGATTACTTTGGGAAAAGATTAATAAGCAAAAAGTAAATCCGAAAAAAAATAAGGGTAATAGATTTCGTTTTAATTTAATGACATAAATATTGGTTTTTGTCATAATCAAAGACCTCTTTCTTAAAATTTTGTCTATTACAATATATGAAAAAGGGGAAACATTATGAATAAAGAGGTAATGATATCTATTGAATAAATTTGTTTGACTTTTATGTAAATTTATAGTATACTATAGATAGTAACCGTTGATTCGAACCATTGTAATGGTTCTTGCCTCTACCGAAAGGTAGAGAGGCCCATAAAAAGGAGGGATTTTATGGGTGGAAAATTTTCAAAAGAAAGATTAGAGGAAACGAAGCTTGCGCTTCGGGTTCTCTTTAGTGCCACCAATAGTGGTGGCACTGACTATGTGGAGTCAATGACTCCAGATAGTCGGAATGCTGTTATTGTTATTGCAAAGCAACGCTTTGCGGTGACAATGACAGAATGGAGTCGCCCCATCGTCGTGATGGGGCAGGCACTTCGTTGTGCGGAGTGCCTGCGACATGGATTCTGGAGAGTATTGACACAGGATGGAAAAATCCTGCTTGTCGATGCTATTCAGGGCAAAGCCACACATCTCCAGGGATGGAGATGTGTGGGAGGAAAGTTCTATCAGAAATAGAACTTTCCTCTGAACCTTCTTAGTCTCCTTTTGTATCCACAGATATAAGAGGAGGCTTTTTTTATGGATAAATAGATAAAAAATCTGTACTTTGGTTTGCCGAAACAAAAATATCGTATGAATAAACCTTGCTTTTTCAACTAATCTATAGTAGAATAAAAAACGTAAAAAAAGAAAAGGAGTGACCTACTTGGATATTGAAAAACAACTCAATAACCTAACAATAGCCAAAGATAAAATATACTATCATGAACCAATGACAAAACACACAACCTTTAACATTGGGGGAGAAGCAGAATGTCTGATTAACATAGATAATGAAAAAGACTTACAAGAAGTGTTAACAGTAGCCAACGATAAAAAAATACCAATTACAGTAATAGGAAATGGAAGTAATATATTAGTTTTAGATAAAGGAATTAAAGGCATTACCTTACATATTAAAATAGAAAACATAAACATACAAGAAAAAGAAGGAAACATACAAATTACTGTAGGAGCAGGAGAAAAGTTAGGAAAAATAGCACAAAAATGCTTACAACAAGAAATTACTGGGCTAGAGGAACTATCAGGAATACCAGGAACCATAGGAGGAGCCGTAAGGATGAATGCAGGAGCCCATGGAAGAGAAATGAAAGATATAGTAAAAAGCGTAAAATGTATAGATTATCAAGGAAAAGAGAAAGAATGGAAAAACGAAGAACTAGCTTTTGCTTATCGAACAAGTCGTTTCAAACAAGAGAAATATATCATTACAGAGGTTACACTAACACTACAAAAAGGAAAAAGAGAAGAAATAAAAGCCAAAATGGAAAAATATGCAACATATCGAAAAGAAAAACAACCAATAGAATACCCGAATGCAGGAAGTACCTTTAAAAGAGGAACTGGCTTTATCACTGCTCAATTAATTGATGAAGCAGGACTAAAAGGATATACCATAGGAAAAGCACAAGTATCCACCAAACATAGTGGATTTATCATTAATCAAGGAACAGCAACAGCCAAAGACGTCATAGCCTTAATTAATTATGTCAAAGATAAAATAGCAGAGAAATTTGGCAAAACAATAGAACTAGAAATCGAAATAATGGGAGAGTAAAAATGAATGGTTTTATGCAATGGTTTAAATCAAATAACAAGATGAAAAGATGGATATTGTTAATCCTAATAGGAATTTTACTAGCCTGTTATGGATTAGCTAACATACTAGTCATGAAAGAGATTTCTTTCCAAGAAGTAGGAAAAGTAGTAGTAGCCTTCGTCTTAGGGTTTATCTCTATCGTATTAGGACTTATCTTTTTAAACAAAAGAACACTAGAAGTATTAATCGAAGCAACCGACGGACGAATGGAAAACAAGAAAACAGTTAATGTAAAATCCTTAATTTTTAATAAAACAGTGTATGACCAAGGACCTAACATTGTGGTAATTGGAGGAGGAACAGGACTAAACACTGTACTTTCTGGACTAAAACATTATACCAATAACTTAACCGCAATTGTTACCATTTCCGATTATGGAAAAGAAGCAAGCAATTCACGAAAAACATTAGAAGTTTTACCCTTAGCAGATGTCAAAGACAGTATCGTTTCTCTTGCTTCCCAAGAAGGAGAAATTAACCGATTATTTAACTATGAATTTACAAAAGGAAAATTAAAAGGACTTAGTTTTTCAGACATCTATTTTTCTGCTATGAAAGAAATTAATGGAAATGTAGAAGACTCAATTATAAAAAGTAATGAAGTCATTAACATGATCGGAAAAGTCATACCAGTTACCTTAGATGAAATGAACATTATAGCAGAATTAGCGAATGGTTATATGGTAGAAGAAAAAGCAAAAATTCCAGAAATCGTATCTGAAAAGATAACCAAAATTAATCGTATTTTATTAAACCCAACTAATTGTAGACCAGCACCAGGCGTAATAGAAGCGATAAAAAAAGCAGATTGTATTATTATTGGACCAGGAAGTTTATATACCAATGTCATTCCTAACTTATTAGTTAATGGAGTAGCCAAAGCCATTAAAGAAAGCACAGCCATCAAAGTCTATATTAGTAACATCATGACAGAACCAGGACAGACAGATGAATATACTGTTTCTGATCATGTAAAAGCGATTATCGATCATTGTGGCAAAGGAATAGTGGATTATTGTCTTTATGATACAGGAGAAATTGTGCCAGAATTTATTAAAAAATATAATATAGAAGGTCAAGATATTGTCGCACAAGATATAGAAAAAGTTAAAGGAATAAAATTTTTACAAAGAAATTTATCCATAATAGCTAATGATCATATTCGACATGACCCTAATCTTGTATCTGCCTCTATCATCGAATTAATATGTGATGATTTAAAATATCAAGATAAACAAAATGATCCACAATATTTAATGCTAAATACAAAATTAAGAGAAGAAAAAAGAATTAGTAGAATCCAAAAAATAAGCAAAAAACAGGCGAAAAGAAAAAAAGAAGGAAAACCACATACCACCTTAAAAAGTAAAAGTAAATTTAGTCATAAATATAGTGATAGAATAGCTTCTATACGAGAAGCAGATGAAAAAGCAAAAATCAAAATGCAAAAAGAACAAGCCAAAAAAGAAAAGAAAACAGCAACCAAAAAAAGCTCAGCAACAGCCAAAACCACCAAACCAAAAAGCGCAAGAGGAATGAAAAGAAAAAGTAAAGAAGGATAAAATATGGAAATAACGAAGGAAAAATTAACATTAGAAGAAGGACTAAAGAAAGAATGGCTCATCACCAATGGAATAGGAGGATTTAGCTCTTCTACCATAATAGGTGCGAATACAAGAAAATATCATGGATTATTAATTGCCCCATTAACCCCACCAGCAAGAAGATTTTTAATCTTATCCAAGCTAGATGAAAGCATCGAAATAAGAAATAAAAAATATAATCTATATACCAATGTAGGAAAATCCTATATTTCTCATGGATATCAATATCAAGAAGGATTTCGTAAAGAGTATGTGCCTATTTTTACTTATAAAATAGGTAAGGTAGAAATAACCAAAATGGTAGTAATGGAATATGGACACAATACAGTAGGTGTTTTTTATAAGATAAAAAATGGAAGTACAAAAGCAAAATTAACATTAGCACCAGTTGTTAATTTTAGAGATTTTCATCAAATGAATACAGGGCATAATTTTCATTTACAACAAATCATTCATCAAACAAAAGTTAAATTAATTATAGATGGAAATGCACATACACCAGTGTATATGCATTTGTCAGAAGGAACATACACAGAACACCATAATGATACTTTCACCAATATGTTTTATCTAGAAGAAGAAAAAAGGGGATTTTATCCAGAGGAAAATCATGCTGTACCAGGCGTGTACGAAGTAGAAATACCAGCAAAATCAGAAAAGGAAATTTTCTTTATCTGTTCACTAGAAGAAAACTTAGAACAAAAAAGCGTCAGAAACATGATTAGCCAAGAAATTATTCGTTTAGGAGAAATATTTAATCAATCATTATTAATTGACAATAGAAAAAGAAAAAAAACCAAAAAAGAACAAGAAAAAGAAGAAATCATAAAAAACTTTCTCATAGCCATAGACAATTTCATTGTTTACCGACCATCATTTGGATTGCATACCATTATGGCAGGTTATCCTTGGTTTTTAGACTGGGGACGTGATACATTAATTTCGTTTGAAGGCTTGTTATTAATTCCCAAACAATTTAACATAGCCAAAGAAGTCTTGTTAACCATGATTAGAGATATAAAATTTGGACTAATTCCCAATGGTTATTCTGGTTATGACAATCGACCATTGTATAATAGTGTAGATGCTTCTTTATTATTTTTTGAACAAGTACAAAAATATCTTCAGTATACAGGAGAGGATAACTTTGTTAAAGAAAAGCTATATCCTGTTCTACAACAAATTATTTACAATTATTGCGAAGGTATTGACATTGATGATAATAATATTTATTTAGATGCAGATGGGTTAATTGTTTCAGGAACAGAAAACACACAAAATACATGGATGGATGCTAAATATGATGGTATAGCGGTTACTCCTAGAAATGGAAAAGCAGTAGAAGTAAATAGTTTGTGGTATAATGCTAATCGTATTATGGCAAACCTAGCCAAAAAATTTAAAGATCCAGTTATGGCAAAGCAATATCAAGAATTAGCAGAAAAAGCTAAACATTCTTTTAGGGAACAGTTTTATCAGAAAAAAAAGAAATGCTTATACGATCGATTAGGTGATGATAAAATACGACCAAATCAATTATTTGCTTTAAGTTTAACATATCCTGTACTAGAACCAAACTCAGAGGAAGCCAACCAAATGTTACAAACCGTAGAAAAAAAATTACTCAATCCATATGGACTAAAAACCTTAGCTAAAGGGGAAGAAAATTATGTTGAAGTATATGAAGGAAGTCCACAACAACGAGACACAAGTTACCATCAAGGAATTACCTGGCCATGGTTATTAGGATTATATTATAACAGTTTAAAAAATAGTTTAAAGGGAGCGAAAACCTCAGAACAAAAGAAAATGTGGCAAGAAAAATTAGAAAAATTTAGAGAAAAAACAACCACAACATTTAAAAAAGAAATGTTTACACAAGGCTGTATAGGAGGAATTGCCGAATTATATGACTCAGTCAAACCGCAACAACCAAAAGGAACCATAAACCAGGCGTGGAGTGTAGCAGAAGTATTTCGAATTATCTTAGGAAAATAAAATAGGAGAATAAGAATGTTATCCATTGAAGAATTAGAAAAACAATTAAAAAAAGGAGAATTAAAAAGTTTATATCTTCTCTATGGAGAGGAATTGTTTTTGTTGGAAACATCCTTAAAAAAAATAAGAAAATTATTTGGTAAAGCGATAAAAGGTATTAACGATATTCATATTGATGAAACCAATTATGCCGAATTAATCACTAACTTAGAAACACCAAGCTTTGGTTATGAAAAAAAATTAATCATAGCCAGAAATACGGGCTTACTAAAAAAAGAAGGAAAAAGAAAAAATGCTGAACTAGCCAAAGTCAAACAAAAAATAAGCGACTATTTAAAAGACAATCAGGAGATACTAAAAAATAGTGTCGTATTAGTTTTTGTGGAAGAAGAAGTAGATACGAAACAAGAATTATATACAACCATTTCTGAATGGGGAGAAATATGTAAATTTGATGCCCAAAAACCCATCCAAATTGAAAGGAGATTAACCGAGATTTGCCATGCTTATCAAGTAAGTATTGAAGGTTATGTACTAAAATATTTGATTGAATGTTGTGGAACGAATATGCAAGATTTAATGAATGAAATCAGAAAACTAATTGAGTATGTAGGGAAAGGTGGTACGATACAAAAAGAAGACATTGACCAATTATCAACCAAAAAATTAGAAAGTGTAATATTTGACTTAACCGATTCATTAGGAAAAAAAGACACAGTAAAGGCACTAGAGGTATTCTATCATTTAATCTATGCCAAAGAACCATTGCCCAAAATTTTCATTACATTATATCATCATATAAAAAAATTATATTTGGTTACACTTTGTACCATAAACAATAAAGATATCATTAGTAGCTTACACATAAAGCCAAACCAAACTTTTTTAGTAAACAAATATAAGACACAAGCAAAATGTTTTGGAGAAAAAGAGTTACGCAAAATCTTGCAAGACTTAATCGATTTAGATATACAATATAAAAATGGTTTAATGGATTTGCAGATAGGATTAGAGACAATTCTTGCCAAAATAAGATAGACATAAAAGTTAAGGAAAAAAATAAAGGCAAACATGAATAATAAAACATCTTAATGACAAAAATAGTAAAAGAGAAAATTAGAATTAAGGTGTGATTTTATGTTAAAAAATAGAAAAAAAATTTTTATTAGTATAATAACTATGATGGCTATAGCTATCATAGCCTTTATGGTATTTTTTCAAAATTATTCGGTTGAAGCCCTATCGAAATATGGATCAAGAGGAAATGAAGTAACACAAATCCAGACAAAACTTAAGCGATGGGGATATTATCAGGGGAATATTGATGGAATTTATGGCACACAAACCCTCAATGCAGTAAAATATTTTCAAAGAAAAAATGGATTAACACAAGACGGAATCGCAGGTCCAGCTACATTAAAAGCCATGGGAATTTATGGCTCTAGTTCTTCATCTGGTTCTAATACAAGTAATAACAACAATGTTAATTTATTAGCAAAACTAATTTATGGAGAAGCAAGAGGAGAACCTTATACAGGCCAAGTAGCAGTAGGTGCAGTGGTGATGAATCGAGTCAAAAGCAGTTCCTTTCCCAATAGTATATCAGGGGTTATTTATCAGTCAGGAGCTTTTGATGCAGTAAGAGATGGTCAAATTAATTTATCGCCAGATTCTAGTGCCAGAAAAGCAGCACAAGATGCCATAAATGGTTGGGATCCTAGTTATGGAGCAATTTATTATTTTAATCCATCTACAGCAACAAACAAGTGGATTTGGTCTAGACCAATGACTGTAACAATTGGTAGACATAGATTTTGCAAATAAAATAACGTTATGATACAATAGAACAAGTAAAAAGAAGCAGGGTTTGGGAAACAAGAAAGGAACTTAGGTAAAAATGGAATCAAAGGCAAAAAGAGTAGGAGAAGTATTTAGTGATTATAAAACCAATAGCAAAATAAAATATGCAGAAATAAAAAGTCTAAATATAATAAAAAAAACGAATACTTTACAAGTTATATTATATTTAGACGAGTACATAGAAATCAAAGAAATATGGTATTTTGAAAACTTTTTAACAGAAAGATTTAAATTTGAGCACATTGATGTAAAAATAGAATATCATGAAAAAGTAGAAAAAAAGTCAATTGTAGAAGAATGGAAAAATATCATAGCCTATATGTCACATAAATATCCATTAGCCAAACCAATGTTATTGTTAAAAAGTGAAGTAAAAGTAGAAGAAAAGACGATCCGTATTCAAATGCATATAAAAGGAGCAAGTTTTTTAACAGCCAAAAAGACGGATAAAGAATTACAAAAAACGATAAAAAATTTATTTGGACAAGAATATGCTATTCAAATAACTGAAAAGCTTTCAGAGAAAGAAATAAAGGAATTACGTCAAAACATTGCTAATCAAGAGGCACAAATCATTGCTCATATAGAAGAAAATAGGCAACAGGTAAAAGAAAATATCGAGTATGTGCCTGAATATCAAGATGTAGATTATATGCCACCAATAGAGGAAGAAGGATATATACCAATAGCAGAAAAAGAAGAGCAAGAATATATCTTAGGAAAACCATCAAAAGCTAAAGAAAAGTATGTTAACATTAAGGATATTACTGCCAATGAAGGAAGAGTTACATTAGAAGGAAGATTAGTCACCATCAATGTGCGAGAAACCAAATCAGGAAAAGGGATGATAATATTTGAACTGTATGATGGAACTGGAACCATTACATGTAAATCGTTTGGTAAAGATTATCAAGAAGGCAAAGAGATAGAAGAAAAGATAAGCAAAAGCAAATCTATTAAAGCCATAGGAAAAGCACAATTGGACAATTATGCAGGAGATGTAACCATCATGGTTAATACCATTATAGAAACAAATCGAGAATTACCAGAATTGCCAACAGAAGAAGAACAAGAAGACACGCCTCTTATTTTAGGAGCAACGCCAAACATAACCGATTCAGTAGTAAAAATAGAAGATTTAGGTGTAGATGATGGAAGAATTGCTTTACAAGGTGAAGTTATCTTTACCGAAGATAGGACATTAAAATCAGGGAAAACTTTATTTAGTTTTGATGTATATGATGGAACAAGTACCATTACATGTAAAGCGTTTTTAGATAAAGAAAAAGCCAAAAAAACAATGAAGAGAATTCAACATGCCAAGGGATTAAAAATTGCTGGAACACTTCAAATGGATAGTTTCTCCAATGAATTAACTGTAATGGCTAATACAATCGTAGAAACAGAAATAGGCATAAAAAGAGAAACAAGACAAGATAATAGTGAAGTAAAAAGAGTAGAATTACATATGCATACAC
>CANOPF010000012.1 GCA_947568535.1 uncultured Clostridium sp.
AAAATATTTTTGCGATCTTGTAAAACAAAGTTTGCACATCTACCAATAATTACACAAGATTCTTTATCTGCTATCTTTCTAATGAGTTCAGCTTCTTGAATAAATAATTCATCCTCATTATTTAATCCAAAATAATAACCCTGATTTAAATTGGCCAATGTATCTCTTTTTTGTTCATGATGTTGAATATATTCTTCTGATAAACCTGTTTCTTTTGCTAATTCTGTAATAAAATCTTTATCATAAAATTTAATGCCTAATTTATCTGCTAGTAATTTTCCTAAATATCTTCCACCAGAACCATATTCTCTAGCTATCGTAATTACTACTTGTTGAGCTAGTTGATGATTTGTGTTAATATGATGCACTAATGACTCACTTTGTGTATTTTTTTGTGTTAAGCGTTTTACTTCTCCTATTAATAAAATAGTAGCTATAACGAACGCTAACCCATCAGCAACTGGTCCTGCATACAGTATTCCCATGATACCAAATAATTTTCCTAAAATAACTAAGGCTGGAATTAAAAACAAAATTTGTCTTGATAACGATAAGATTGCACTCTTAATACTTTTTCCGATAGCTTGAAAAAAGATACCAGATGGTATTTGTATTCCATTACAAATACACAATAAAAGGTAAGTTCTAAATGCTAAACAAGCAAATTCCATATAATTACCATCCCCACTACCAAAAATAGAGATTAATACATTAGGTATTGTTTGGAATAAGATAAAGGCAATAGAACTGATGATAACACTCAATCCCAATACTATCTTTAATGCTTTTTTTACTCGATCTAATTTTCTTGCTCCATAGTTATAACCAAAAATTGGCTGTGTACCTGCTGCAATACCAATAATTATGCTATTAAGAATTTGGCTAATCTTCATCACAATACCAAGTACAGTAATTGGTATTTCCGAACCAAATTTAGATTCTGCTCCATATTTAGCTAATAAATTATTTTCAAATGCCATAACTACTACAAAACTCATTTGTGTAATAAAGCTACTAATTCCCAATGCTGATACTTTTTTTCCTATACGCAAGTCTAGTTTAAATGTTTCTTTCGTTAAGGCAATTGCTTTAAATTTCTTCCTATAAAATAGATTTAAAATAAAGGTAACAAATTGACTAAATATAGTAGCCATAGCTGCTCCTTCTACTCCCATGTTAAAGACAAAAATAAAAATAGGATCTAAAATTGTATTTAAAATTGCTCCTAATACCATAGTTGCCATAGCATACCTAGGACTTCCATCAGCTCTAATAATGGAATTTAATGTTGTACCTATCATCATAAATGGTAAACCAATAACAATAATTCTTCCATATTGCAATGCATATTCTCTTAAATTATCTGTACAACCAAATAAATTTAATAACTGTGGTAAAAAAATCAGACTAATTACACACAAAATTACAGATACCATCACAGCTAATAAAATTCCATTTCCTACTCCCTTTGCTGCTTCTTCCTTTTTCTTTTCTCCTAATTTTAGACTAAGATAACTAGATGCTCCATCACCTAGCATTAGGGCAAAAGCCAAACAAACCATGATTAAAGGAAATACTACATTTGTCGCTCCATTTCCTAAATAGCCTACACCTTGCCCAATAAATATCTGATCCACAATATTGTATAACGAATTTACCAATAGAGATATAATACAAGGAATGGAAAATGTTCTAATTAATTTTCCCACTCTTTCTGTTCCTAATATATTTTCTTCTTTTTCCATTTTTCTTCCTCCTTCTTTTTGTTTGACAAAACTTTAAAAAGACAACACAAATGTTGTGTTGCACTTTTTGGCTTTTGCGTATTGTTTATCTTATCATAAAACTAATCCTTTGTCAATCTTAACCTTTTTTATATTTCTATCCTATTAAACTTAAACTAATGGCGTTGTTTCTAATTGTTCTAAATACTCTATATATTCTTCTAAACAAATTTCTTTTTCTTTCATCCATTTAGCATTTTCTCTCCCTACATAGCGATAATGCCAAGGTTCATAATTAATTTTAGTTGTTTCTTTTTTAGAAGTTGGATATCGTAAAATAAAACCATAATCTATACAGTGTTCCATTAACCATTTTTGTACATCTGTATTTTCCTGTCTTTTATCTAATACTTGATAATTTTTTTCTACAATGTCAACAGAAAGCCCTAGCTCATGTTCACTGGTACCTGGTAATGTTACCCAATAAGATGCTTGTTCTTCAGCTTCTTTTTGACTATATCCCATCTGTTTAAACTGGTTTACTTTTCGATTATACAATGATATTTGTGTGCTATTTGTTCGATAACTTGAACAGATAAAAGGCTTCAAACCTTCTTTTCTTGCATCTGTTAACATCTGCCTTAATGGTTCTACTATTCTAGCATCAACCTGATGATTATTTTCTACTATTTGTAATTTACATTCATAGTTCTTCGGTATTTTATGGTCTTTGTTGACTAAAATCAAATTCCAATCGGTTATTTTACTTTCCATTTTTGGTTTATGAACTGCCACAGGTATTATATTCGTAATGTCTTGTGTTGAAAAAATCTCTAGCCTTCTTGGCTTGTCCAACAGACTAACTTCTTTTGGCTGGTTATAATGTATAAAAAATGAAATACCCATTCCTAATATAAATAAAATAATAAATATACTAATAATTTTCTTTTTCATATATCTCCTTTTACCTTTATACTATTATTTTAACCTCAATTTGTGTTTTTTTCAAGTAAAATTATTAATTTTATTTTCCTTTTTTCAATTCAATGATATATGGTTTATTTTTGAATAATACTCTTACTTTTAATGTATTTGTTGCTTCTTTCGTTGTCAATCCAAAAGTTTCATAAAAGCTGTATTTATCCCCATCTATAAAATTACTATCTTGTCTTCTGCTAGGACTCATTGTACTTTCAAATTTCTGTCCTTTTTCGTTTTCTACATACGTTATTTTGTCAAAGTTCGTTTTTCCTTGTACTGTATCATAATCATAGATTGCTATTGGATGACTTTGTTGTAATCGATAATCCTCATATATTTCTCTGATTTCTTTATCTTCATTAATTTTCCTATTATATTCGTTAATACTTATTTTTCCTTCTTCATATTCTTTCCACAAATCTTTTACTTGTTTTGGTATTTCTGGGCTTGGCATATTTGATACGATCATTCCCAATTCGAATCCTGTATCAGTTAATGTGGCATTAGTTACTTGAAAATCTGAATTTTCACATTTTACTACTTGATAAGCAATTGTTTGTCTTTGATACATTTTCTCTGGTACGTCTAAATCAATATTCCAATTACCCTTTAGTTTTACCATACTATTTTCGTTTTCAAACCAGTCATTTCTTTTTAATATCATTGTCGAGAAATGAACATTCAATTTTTTACTTTTAGGAAAACTTTCTCCTCCTGTATACATGTTATATGTGATTTTTATCATCCCACTTTCTGGATCATGATAGGTAATGAAAGTATTTAATCCACAATCATAATAATTTTCATTATATTCTGTGTAAAAATCATTTAATTGTTGTTCTTCACAATAAGCTTTTAATGTTCCTTTATCCATACAACATAAAATTCTATTTTCTTCATCTGTTACCATTAAATCTTCTAATTCCACACTATGTAAATCATCTAAATGAATCGTTTCATTAATTTTAGGATCTATCTGAAAAGTAAAATGTGTACTAATCGTTAAATCATCCATCAAAAAATCTTCTATTTTAGCATTTACCTTAATATTTTCTAAACTAATTCCTTTTTCCTTATCTGTTAAAATTGTATTGGCTGGAATAGGATCCATATTAGGGTTAGCAATATAACCATTTTGTGCCGCTGTATCAATTCCATTACCTAGTCCAAAAGTTTCTATAATTTTATCAAAATGAGTAGCTAATGTTACTCCTGATATTAACATAACACTTCCACACAATCCTATTATTATTTTCTTCTTCCACATACATATTCCCCCTTTTTCTTGTTTTAATAGGGATATTTGATCTTCATCTCTAAAATTTTGAATTGCTACCTGTTTTTTGAATTTTTCTAATAATTCTTTATTTTCCATGGATCATTCCCCCTTCTTCTAATTTCTTTTTTAATTTTCTTCTCATTCTAAACAATTTTGATTTGATTTTACTCTCTGTCATCTTATACTTAATGGCAATTTCTTTAATTCTTTTTCTTTCATAATAATATAAAATAAAAATTTCCCTATCTTCTTGCTTAAGTTTATCTAATTCGCGAAGCAAACTGTAGTTATTTTGGCTTTCTAAATAAATGGTTTCTATGTTCTGCTGCTCAGTCAACTGTTCTTGATAATCATCTATATTTTCTGTCTGTTTTTGATTTCTTGCTTTTTTCTTCATTAAATTTTTGGTTATTCCTGCAAGATATGCCTTCATACTTTTGTTTATATCCAGTTTTTCTCGATTATTCCACAATGTCAAATACACATCGAGTAAAATTTCCTCTTTATCTTCTTGAGAAAACTTCTGATGATAACCATTAATGATCGTATAAATATAATGATTATATGTGTCCATTATGATTTCTATTTTTAATTCTTTATTCTGAATATATTGATATATTTTATCCTTTACTATTTCCAACTGATATTTACACTCCTTTAAAAGATATCTTCTAATACTATATTACCATTTTTTCTCATTCAGTTGCACTTTTAAGAAAGAAATATTATAATAAACATACAAAAATAAGATAAAGGAGTGAATATCATGGCATTTGATGGAATAGTAACCACAGCAATTGCTTCTGAATTGCAACAACTTATTGGTGCAAGAATCGATAAAGTTTATCAACCAGATAAAAATACTATTTTATTAGGTTGTTATGTAAATAGAACAAATTATTTGTTAACGATATGTACAGATGCTAATAATTATCGTATCCATTTAACAACACATCCAAAACCTAACCCCAAAGTTGCCCCTAATTTCTGTATGGTTCTTCGTAAACATCTTTTAGGACTATCTATAAAAAATATAACAACTAATCACTTAGAAAGATTAGTCGTTATTGATTTTGAAGGATTTGATGATGTAGATGATGTCATCACTAAAAGATTAATCATTGAATTAATGGGAAAACATTGTAATATCATTTTATTAGATGAGCAAAACATTATCTTGGACAGTCTAAGACATATTCATCAAGAAAATAGTGATAGAACAATTATACCTCACACGAAATATTCGTTTCCATCCACAACCAAATACAACTTTTTAACTTGTCCCGATTTTCAAGATTTCTACAAAAAAGTTGCAGATTCTTCCATTGATAGTGTTTTTAATGGTATCAGTAAATCCTTTCTAGATGCTTCTTTGCTATTTCTTGGTATTAAGGTACGTAATGAAACCACCTTAAAACAACTTTATCACTATTTACATGAAATTATTGACCGCATACATGATAATCGTTTAGATTTCCAACCATTAGATGGAAAGAAAAAAGACTACGTTTTAGTAAAATCCGAATCAACTTCTCCTTTCCATTTAAACTATTTTCTTGATGACTTTTATACAGAAAAAGAAGCTTCTGAAAAATTTAAGACTTATCGTGATAGCATTTTGAGAATGATTTTAGAACAATTAAAAAAATATAAAAAACGTCTTCTTCATATTGATGAAAAATTACAATCTTGTAATGACAAAGAAAAATATCAATTATATGGTGAATTAATTACGGCTAACTTATATCAAATCAAAAATGAAAACCAAAAAGAACTTATACTTGATAATTATTATACCAACCAAAAAATAGTTATTCCTTTGGATGACAAATATCCTCCTTCTATTAATGCAAAACAATTTTTTAAAAAGTATCATAAATTAAAAAATACATTAACCATTGTCAGTATGCAAAAAGAGGAAACGTTAAAAGAACTAACTTATATTGAAAGTATTGTTTATGAATTAGAAAACTGTTCTACTGTAGAAGAAGTTTCAGAAATATTTCAAGAAATCTCTGAACATGTTATTTTTAAAGAAAAAGCAAAGTTTGATAAAAAAAGAACAAAAACAAAAAAGTCCTCTTTTACCAAAAATAAAACGGTTTCTTTCAATCCTTTAAAATATACCATAGATGAATATACCTTATTGGTTGGTAGAAATAATAAAGAAAATGATTATTTAACCTTTAAATATGCTAAAAAAACGGATTTATGGTTACATACAAAAGATATTCATGGTAGCCATGCCATTTTATTATCTTCCCCTAAAACATCACCTAATTCTACTATTTTAACTAAGTGTGCTCAAATTGTTGCTTATCATAGTAAGGCTAAAAATTCTTCTCATGTTCCTGTTGATATTTGTGGAGTTAACTATGTAAAAAAGCCCAATGGTGCTAAACCAGGTATGGTTATTTATAGTCATCAGAAAACTCTGTGGGTAGAACCAAAACAGCCATAATTTTCACCAAAAAACCCCAGATTTGCTATCTGGGGTTTTTGAATCATTGAATTAAAAATTTTAGACCCAAAAGATTAAAAAACTTATAGCTGTTGCCAGTAAAATCTCTGATTTTGTCCATTCTCTTGGTATTACTTCTAACTCTGTTCCTGATTCCTTTTCTTTAACCGTTTCTATTGTATAATAAGCTACATCCTTTGCTTTAAAATATAAGGAAAATGCTTGTGTTTCCTTTTCTTCTTTATTCGTTATTTCAATATAGTGTTTTCCTAATAAAACGTCTCTTTTTGAATATAATTCAATTTTTATGTATGTATCTTGCTCATCTTTTTTTTCTTTCAGAACGCCTCTTATTCTTCCATTTACATATGTTGCTTCCGCTTGATAAACAACAATTTGTCCATGGCTACTTTTCCTTTCTATTTCTTTATAATTAGCATTCAAACCTACATGAATTAAAAAATCTGACAAGATAAATACGCCTATCAATATTAATATCCATGCTCTAATTTTTTGCATTGTACTCATTTTTATTTCCCCATTTCTTTTCAACTGTTAATATTATACCAAATATTCCCCTTTTTTACAAGACTTGTATTTCTTTACCTAAATGAGTCGAATAAATGAATACTTTGTCTACTTTTTCGTGAAAAGCTTCTTCTAAAGCTTTTTGATATATCCTTAATTGTTTTTCATACTTGTCTATTAGTTCCTTCTTTGTTTGAACAAAATCTGTTTTATAATCAACTAAAATTAATTTATCTTCTTTATTTCTATAGTATAAATCGATTATCCCTTGAACAAATATATTTTCTGAAATTGCTTCTGGATAAACTTCTTTAGCTGGTATCGTGATATAAAATGGCTTTTCTTTTTGAATTTCTTTTGCTTTTTTCATGTCAAGCCAAATCTTTGATTTTGTAAATTCTAAAATGGCTATTGGATTGATATTTTCTGCTTCTTTTGGGGTTATGATTTCTCGCTTGACCAAATCAAGGATTAATTCTTTTATCTTTTCTAAATCATATTCTTCCTTTTCATTTAATTTTTGCATACATAAATGTAATAATGTTCCTTTTTGTGCAGCAGTTATTTTTATTTCTTTATTATTTTGTAAGAACTTTGGTATAGGGAAACGTATTTCCTGTACTTCCTCTTGTTTTTGTTTTATTTGCGTAACTGATGCTTTATTAGGAAGTATGGTTGCTAATTCATAGGTATACTTGTGATTTAATACTTGTTCTATTTCCTTTATTCTTTCTTGTTTGATGGTATGTTTTTCTAATTCTTCTAATTTTTGATCTTCTTTTACTTCTCTTCTCTCACCAAAAGCCAAAATTTCCTTTTTATGGTATACATGTAATTCTGTTATTGTTTCCATTCTTGTTTGTTCATAGAAAAATACTAATAAAATCCAATCTAAATATGTTTTATATTTTTTTACTAAAATGGCATTTATTTTTTTCTTGTTCTTTGGATATCTTTCTATCTGCTGTAATAATTTTTCTTTTTGTTTTTCATAATCTTTCTTAATTCCTGTTATGATTAATTTTTCTTTACTTCTTGTTAACGCAACATATAGTATTCTCATTTCTTCTGATAATGTTTCTTTAAATATTTGATTACGAAGAGCTGACTTACTTAATGTATCATATTGCACTTGTTTTTCATAATTGATATATTTTACACCAATACCTAATTCCTGATGTAATAATAAGTTTTGGTTTAAATCTATGAGATTAACTTGCTTCCCTGTACTGGCTAAAAATACAACAGGAAATTCTAGCCCTTTACTTTTGTGGATACTCATGATTCTCACTACATTATCATTTTCTCCTATTATTTTAGCTGTTCCCATATCTCCATTACTTAATCTTAACCTTTCAATAAAATGAATAAAATTATATAAACCCTTAAAACTAGCCGTTTCATACTGTTTCGCTCTTTCAAATAACATGTTTAAATTTGCCTGTCTTAATATTCCATTTGGCATTAATCCGAACATAATGATAATATCCTGTATCAGAATATATTTTCCAAATTAATTCATCTAATGCCAAATATTCTTGTTCTTTTCTCCATTGTTGTATCTCTTTCAAAAAAGTTTCAATTTTTTGTTTTAACTCATTTTTTACTGAAAGTTTCGCCTTTTGTAAACAAATATAAAAATTATCTTGTTTATCAGCTAATCGAATCTGAATTAATTCATCATCTGTAAATTTTCCTATATTTGACCTCATAACCGTCACTAACGGTATGTCTTGCATTGGATTATCAATAATTTTTAGCAAACTCATCATGGTTTGAATTTCAATCGCCTCTAAGTATTCTTGTGAACTATCTGAAAATACTGGTATAGATACATTCAACATTTCTTGTTCATAAATTGGTGCTATACTACTGGTACTTCTTAGTAAAATAACTATATCTTTATATTGGATATCTCTATATTTTCCTTGTTTCTTATCCCAAACCTGAAATTTTTCTTCCACCATTTTTTTTATTTTATTGGCTACAAATTTTGCTTCTAATTCAACATCTTCTATATTTTCCTCTTCTTCTATTTCTTCCCCTGCTTCTTCATGGTTTGGGTCTAATACATGAATTTCAATCTTTTCATTTTCATTTATTTCTGGATAGTTTGCTCCTAAATTTAAATATTCTTCTTCTCGATATTCTATATCTCCTAAATCTTTACTCATTATATCTTCAAAAATCCAATTGGTAAATGTTAAAATATTTTGTTTACTTCTAAAATTTTTGAATAATTGAATTTTCAAATGATCTTCTGATGTTTGGTTTTCTTTATTTTGGTAACTTTCGTATTTATGCAAAAACAATTCTGGCATAGCTTGTCTAAATTTATAAATACTTTGTTTAACATCTCCTACCATAAACATATTATTGTTTCTTGCAATAGCAGTTAGTATATATTCTTGTACTAAATTACTATCTTGATATTCATCAATAGCTATTTCCTCAAATTTATTTTTATATTTTTCTCTTACTTGACTAATATTTAGGAGAATATCTAAAGCAAAATGCTCAATATCACTAAAATCTACTATGTTTTTTTCTCTCTTTCGTTTCGAAAATTCTGTTTCAAAACTACCAATTAAATTTTGTAATTTTTGTAAGATACGATACATATGGTAAATATCCTGATTAACTTCTTGAGAACAACCTATCATGATTCTTCCTAGAAGTTTTTCTAATTTCTTTTTAACTTCATCTCTTATCTCTTTTGCTTTATCTTTGATTGCTGATTCATTTTTTTGTCTTGGCCAAGTTACAAATTTGAGTGTTCCGAACTATTTGATACGTTTTATCCCAACTTGCCAAAGCTTTTTGCAAATTTTCTAATTGCTCGATATCACTTCTTATCGTTTGATAAAATTTTTCTAGTTCTGGAACTAATACTAAATCTTTTTCTACTTCCTGTAATATATTTATATCATCGATTAATTCTTCTTTTATTTCCTGCAATAAAATCTTTCCCCATAAGGTTTGACTAAAATCTTCTTCTTGTTTATTTTCTAAATTAAACATTTGGATTTTTTCTTCTAACCATTTTTGTGGAAATGGATTACTTTGTGTATAAGAATATATTTTTAACACTAAATCTTTTAGTGGAGTATCATCTCTATAACTTGTATAAAGATGAATTAATGTTAAAAAGTCTTGATTTTCGGTTTCATAGTTTTTTTCAAATATATCTTCGATTACTTCTTGTTTTAATAATTCTATTTCAGTTGCATCGGCAATCCTAAAATTAGGCGAGATATTTTCTATCTCAAAAAAATTATTGCGTACTATTTCTAAGCAAAAAGAGTCTATCGTACAAATACTAGCTTTATTTAATAATGTTAATTGTCTTTGTAAATTTTCATCTTCTGGTGTTTCTGCTAGTTTCTCATCAATCGCATTTAATACTCTTTCTCTCATTTCAGAAGCAGCACTATTGGTAAATGTTACGACCAGTATCTTGTCTATATCTATTTTATCTTGAATAATTCTATTCATTATTCTTTCTACTAATACTGCGGTTTTTCCACTTCCGTGCTGCTGCTGCTACTAATATATTGGATCCCTTTTCATCTATTGCCTCTTGCTGTTCTGGTGTCCATTTTACTTTACTCATTTTTTATTTACTCCTCATAAACCAATCAACTTTATTCTTCATCTTCTTCAAATTGGCTATTATAAAGTTCTGCATAAAATCCACCTTTTGCTAATAAATCTTCATGAGTTCCTTGTTCTACTATATCGCCATGATTCATGACTAAAATTAAATCTGCATTTTTAATGGTAGATAATCGATGGGCAATAATAAAACTGGTTCTTCCTTTCATTAAATTATCCATTGCCAATTGAATTTGTATTTCTGTTCTTGTATCAATTGAACTAGTTGCTTCATCTAAAATTAGTATTTTAGGATCAGCTAAAATAACTCTTGCAATTGTCATTAACTGTTTTTGTCCTGCTGAAATATTACTTGATTCCTCATTAATCATAGAATGATATCCTTGTGGCAATGTTTTAATAAAATGATGTACATGTGCTGCTTTAGCTGCTTCAATTATTTGATCTTCTGTAGCATCTTCTCTACCATATTTAATATTATCTTTTACTGTTCCTCCAAATAACCATGTATCTTGTAAAACCATACCAAACATTTGACGAAGTTCGCCTCTTTTAAAATCCTTTATATTATATCCATCAACCATTATGGCTCCGTTCTGTTACATCATAAAATCTCATGAGTAACTTTACCATTGTCGTCTTTCCTGCTCCTGTGGGACCAACTATAGCAATTTTTTGTCCCTCCTTGACCTTTGCATTAAAATCACTAATAACCATAATATCTGGCTCATAGCCAAATTTCACATGTTCAAATGTTACATTTCCTTTTAATTTACTGATATTGATCTTTTCTTGATGCGTATCCATTTCTTCTGGTTGCTCTAAAAATTCAAATATTCTTTCTGATGCAGCAATCATAGCTTGTAACATAGCTGATATTTGAGCAATTTGATTAATTGGCTGTGTAAATTGCTTATTATATTGGATAAAACTTTGAATATTTCCCACAGTAATTGTTCCCTTTATAGCTAAATAACCTCCTGCTACAGCTACTCCTACATAGCCTATATTCGCAATAAAATTCATAACAGGAAACATTAATCCTGATAAAAATTGCGACTTCCACCCTGCACGATATAATTCTTGACTAGCTTTCTCAAAATTATTGGTTACTTTATCTTCTGCATTAAATACTTTTACAATGTTTAACCCTCCATATATTTCTTCGACTTGACCATTGACTTGTGCTAAATAATTTTGTTGCCTTTGGAAGTATTTTTGTGATTTTCCTACAATATTTTTAACTAATATTCCTGCTATAGGAAGAATAATAAGAGAGATTAATGTCATTTGCCAACTAATGGAAAACATCATTATTAAGATACCAATAATCGTACAAATAGATGTGATAATTTGAGTAACACTTTGACTTAAACTAGAGCTTAATGTATCAATGTCATTAGTAATAACAGACAACACTTCTCCATTTGTTTTTGTATCAAAATACTTCATTGGTAATTTATTGATTTTACCAATAATATCATTTCTTATTTTATAGGTTAAATTTTGTGAGATTCCTGTCATAGTAAAATTTTGGATAAAAGAAAATACAGCACTAATTAGATATAATAGTAATAGGGTAATGGAAATCTCTCCAATTTTTCCAAAGTCAATTCCTTTTCCTCCAGATAGTTTGCTTATTAATCCATTAAATATCTCTGTTGTTGCATTTCCTAATATCTTAGGTCCTACAATGGTAAATATCGTACTTCCTATAGCAAAGATAAAAACAATCACTAAGGCAAACCTATATTTCATTAAATAATTGTGAATTAATTTTCTGGTAGTACTTTTTACATCTTTTGCTTTTTGTAATGTCTTATGATAATTTGGTCCCATTGGTCCTGGCATGCTATTTTCCCCCTCCTTCTCCTAATTCTTCTTCTGACAATTGTGATAAGGCAATTTGACGATAAGTTTCATTACCTTTCATTAGTTCTTCATGGGTTCCTATTCCTACGACTTTTCCTTCTTCTAATACAACGATCTTTTCAGCATTCATAATTGTACTTATTCTTTGTGCCACAATAATAACTGTTTTATTTTTTGTTTTACTTGCTAAAGCTTCTCTTAGTTTACTATCTGTTTTAAAATCTAAAGCAGAAAAACTATCATCAAATACAAAAATTTCTGGATTTTTAGCAATAGCTCTAGCAATGGATAAACGTTGTTTTTGACCTCCTGAAACATTACTACCACCTTGTGCTATTGGTTCTTGATATTTTTTCTCTTTTCCATAAATAAATTCAGTAGCTTGAGCAATTTCTGCGGATTCTTTCATCTGTTCATCTGACATGGTTTGATTAGCATATTTAATATTTGATTCAATGGTTCCTGAAAATAAAATTCCTTTTTGCGGAACAAATCCTATTTTATCTCTTAATTCCTTTTGTGCAACTTCTTTGATATTCACTCCATCAATCAAAAGTTCTCCACCAGTTACATCATAAAATCTTGGTAACAAATTAACTATTGTTGATTTACCACTTCCTGTACTTCCTATAATAGCCGTGGTTTCTCCTGGTTTTGCTGTAAAATTAATATCGGATAAAATTTCTGTGTCGGCATCTGGATAGCGGAAAGATACATTTTTAAATTCTACTAATCCTTTTTTATTTGGATCAAAGTTTTTTACTTCTTCTCTATCTTTTATGCTTGATTCTGTTTCGATTACCTCATTAATACGCTTTGCTGATACGGCTGCTCTTGGCAACATGATAGAAACCATAGATATCATTAAAAACGCCATTACGATTTGCATAGTATATTGAATAAATGCCATCATATCTCCTACTTGCATAATACCTTGGTCTACATTGTGCCCCCCTACCCACACAATTAATATCATGATTGAATTCATAATAAACATTAACAAAGGCATCATCATGGACATTGCTCTAGTAACAAAAAGATCAGTTCTCATTAAATTTGTATTCGCTTTATTAAATCTTCCTTCTTCTCTTTCTTCTTTATGGAAGGCTCTAATAACTGGCAATCCAGTTAATATTTCTCTTGCTACTTGGTTCAATTGATCAATTAGCTCTTGTAATTTTTTGAATTTTGGCATAACCATAATAAATAAAGTTCCTACAATAAATAAAATTGCTAAAATAGCAACACCAATAATCCAAGCCATTTGACTATCACTCTTTGTTAATACTTTAATAAAACCTCCTATACCTATAATTGGTGCATAGACTATTACCCTAAATAACATCGTAATTAATTGTTGTATCTGTTGTATATCATTAGTACTACGCGTAATCAGTGAAGCTGTTGAAAATTCTACTAATTCTTTATTAGAAAAATGAATGACTTTTTTAAATACTTTATCTCTTAGTGTTTTGCCTAATTTAGCTGCTACTCTTGAAGATAATAGCATAATAGAAATGGCTGATATCATAGTAATAGATGCTATTCCTAACATTTGCATTCCAGAAATTAAGATATAATCATTTTGCAACTTATCTATATCAACACCTAATCTAATATACATTTCTTTTACCGAAGCAATTGCTGCTTGTTCTTTTATCGATTCTTGCATTTTCTCTATTTGATTAGTAAATTCTGATAATATTTGCTTTCTTTCCTCTTCTGGCATATTTTTTATTAATTCCATTAAATCTTGTGATTGTATATATGGCTTTTGTGTTTCTGGCATATTTGCTGTTATTTTTTCCTTTATTTTCTCTGCTTGTTCCTTATTTTGAAGTGCTGTCATTTCCATTAACGGGCTAGACAACTGTTTGGATAACTCTTCTTTTTTCTTATCTTCTATTGGTTTTATGATATAAACAGTATTTTCTTCTAAATGCTTATCTTTTCCTAAATATTTATGAATGATTTTCTTTTCTTGTTTGGTTTGTTCTTTTCCCATTAATGTATAATTTTCTAAAATTTCTTTACTTAAATCAGTAAAAATTAATAAATTTTCCATATCTTGTTTGGAAATAATGTCTGGTACTGCTGTTTCAATTCCTCCTGCTTGTATTCCTACATTTACTATTTTAGAAGTATAATCTGGTAAAGCTAAATCTGTTGTTGCTTGAATACATAGTAAAATGATAATAACAATAACTGACCAACATGATTTCTTTACATTTTTTAAAACTTTTATCATGATTTCTCCCTTCTTTGTCCGATTAAAACTACTTCTTTTGGACATAAATAACACTGTATCAGTATATGTGACACAGTGTCATTTGTCAATGTTCTCATTGTGAATTTTTTGTAAATTTAGTACTCACTACATTTTTCTGAATACACCACCTACTTTTCCTAAAATTTCACAATTAGGTACGATAATTGGATCCATAGTGGAATTTTCTGGCTGTAATCGAATATGATCTTTTTCCTTATAGAAAGTCTTTACGGTTGCTTCTTCTCCTATTAGTGCCACAACAATCTCGCCATTATTGGCTGTATGTTGTTTTTTTACTAATAGATAATCTCCATCTAAAATTCCTGCTTCTATCATACTTTCTCCTCTTACGGTAAGCATAAAACTTTCACAGTTTCCTACAAAGTCAATGGGAATCGGAAATGTATCTGTTACATTTTCTACCGCTAATATTGGTTCCCCTGCTGTAATCTTACCAATAATAGGAACTTCTACTAATTCTCTTTGTGTATAGAAATCTTTACTTGATGTTTTCTTTACCTCACCAGATCCACCTTTTAATAGTCGTAGTGTTCTTCCTTTTTTATCTTGTTTTTTTATGTATCCTTTTTCGTCTAATTTGGCTAAATATCCATGAACAGTTGCTGTTGAACTTAATCCTACTGCTTTCCCAATTTCTCTTACTGATGGTGGATATCCTTGTGTCATGATTTGTTTTTCAATAAATCTTAATATAGCTTTTTCTCTTTTATTCAATTCTGGTTTTTTTCTTGGCATTTCTTTCACTCCATTCTCTTATTTTTGTTTATCATATCACACAAACAAAAAAATGTCAAACATATTTTTGACATTTTTAAAACCTTATTTTACATAAAGATTTGGATCGACAGGTAACGAATCTTTTAACATTTCAAAATGAAGATGTGCTTCATCAGCAATTTCAAATACTGCTGTATTACCTACTGTACCAAGGGATTGTCCTTTTTCTACTTTCTCTCCTTCTACAACAAATTCGGATGTTAATAAATTGGCATAGATGGTCTGAAAGTTATTTTCATGTTCAACAACAATGGTTAATCCATATCTTGGATCATTTTTTATCGATTTTACTGTTCCTGCTTCTGCTGATTTGACTACTGTTGTTTTATCTGCTTTAATATCAATTCCCATATGAGTTGTCCATTCTTTTAATGTTTCTGAATAAATTAAGTTATCTTTAGCATATTCTCTTACAATCTCACCTTCCACTGGTCTTTCAAAACTTAATTCCTTTTTTGTTTCTGGTTGAGTAGGTTTGGCATTTGTGGTTACATTCGTCGTATTTGTTTTTTTTGTTTTATTGGTTGTGTTTGTTAGGTTAACTCTTTTTTCAATGGTGGTTTGATTTGTTGTGTTACTTGTATTGCTTTTGTTTGTTGTACTAGTAGTATTGCTAGTATTTGTTTCATTTTTTGCTTCTTCTACCGTTTTTCCCATGTCTGTACTTGCACTTTCTGTATTTACTTTATGGTTAAGATTTGCCATCTCTTCTAAAGTCATTGTACTTTTTCTTACATCATCACTTAATGTCTTGCTATACATAAATAAAGCAAACACAATAACCGCTAGTATAGCTACCCCAATACCTGCATATAAAATAATTTTATCCACAGTAGTTTTGCTTCTTACTTGTTTTCTTCTACTTTCTCTTCTCATATAATCCTCCTTAACTGATTTATTACTTACAGTATTTCCTTTTTTTAGAAGATTATACATTTACATGGAATTTATTTCTTTAATTTCCACTCCTGTGTAAAAATGATGAATAATTTCTTCCCAATTTCTTCCTTGTTTTGCCATTGTATCAGCACCTGTCTGGCTCATTCCTACACCATGGCCATATCCTTTTACAGTAAATTTTATTTTACCTTCCTGTTTTACTATTTCAAAGTTGGTTGACCTTAACCCTAAAATACTTCTTGCTTCTACCCCTGAAATTCTATGATTTCCCAATTGAATTGTTTTTACTCTTTTACTGTCTGTATATTCTAATATTTTAATTTCTTCTGGATTAGTAAAATCAATCTGTATATCCTGATATTTTGTTTTTAATTTTTCGATTAGCTCTGTATAAGAAAATTCTATTTCTGAAGCATATTGGGTATAACCTTCTTCTCCTGCCGTTTCTACAACCTGTAAATAAGGCAAGTTACCTCCTCCCCATACATTTATAGGAAGTTCAGTAGTTCCACCACTATTAGCATGAAAAAAAGCATTAATTGGTTCATTTTCATAAGTAATGATTCTTCCTTTTGTTTCTTCCACACATTGTTCTATTTTTTGCCAATTACTTTCTCTTTTACTCTCTTCCCATCTTTCTAATCTTGTTTCTTTGGAGACCCAAGCTTGGCAACAAGTAGAATCATCACAAATATCTGCATTATCATGTTTTTTATACTTAACTTTATACATTGTATAGGTTCTTGCAACAACTGCTTGTGCTTTTAACGCTTCTAATTCAAAATCTGCTGGCATCTCTGCTGACACTACGTGACATAAGTAGTTATCTAGTTCTACTGTTTCTATTTCTCCTGTTTTTTTATGCAATAACTGAATATTTGTATCCTTTTCATTAGCATGTTTTTTCGTTTCTGTTTCCTCTTGTATATTATCTTCTTTTTTTTCTTCTTCTTGTTTAGCTGTAACAGGTATATTCGATTTAGTCAATAAAGCTGGTAATAAAAAACAAATAAAGATAAATGTCAAAAAATATAACAAAAGTTTTTTCACTACTTGTTTTCTCCCTTCTTTTTGTTTTAAGCTTCAATTAACTTTTTCTTCATTTTTTCTAAAACTTTTCGTTCAATTCTTGAAACTTGTACTTGTGTAATTCCCAAAATCTTTGCTACTTGTGTTTGTGTTTTTTCTTTAAAAAATCGTAATAAAATAATTTCTTTATCTCTTGCTTCTAAATTTTCAATTAGTTGATTAATAACTAATCTATTCGTTATTATTTCTTCTTCATTTTTATGGTTGGATAGTGTTTCTGCCAAACTAATACTATTTCCATCTTTTTGATTAGTATATGTACTACCTTCAATTGACTCTATGGTATTTGTTGACTCCATAGCCAACACAATATCTTCTTGCGAAGCCTTTAATTCTTTTGCTATTTCATTTATGGTTATTTCTTCTCCTCTTTTATAAAAGTATTCTTTTTGCAATTCTCTAATTTTTATACTTAATTCCTTAATGCTTCTACTTACTTTAACTGGTCCATCATCTCTTATATATCTTTTTATTTCTCCAATCATATATGGTACTGCGTATGTTGATAATTTTACATCAAAATTAACATCAAATCTCTTAATTGATTTGATAAAACCCACACATCCAATTTGATATAAATCATCCAATTCATATCCTCTTCCATTAAATCTTTTTACAATACTCCATATTAATCCATTATTTTGTTTGATTAGTTTTTCTAATTCAAATTTATCTCCGTGTTTGGGCTTTTTTAATTGTTTCTATATCATTTTCGAACATATATAATTCTCATCATCCTTTTCTGTTTTTGGCTTTATTTTTTTACTCATGGTTATTTTTGTTCCTAGCCCAACAATAGACTCTACTTCCATCGTGTCCATAAAACTTTCCATAATGGTAAATCCCATTCCAGATCTTTCTAAATTTGGTTTAGTTGTATATAAAGGTTCTTTTGCTATATCTATATTTTCAATACCTTTACCTCTATCTGAAATTTCAAGTATAATTTCATTTTCTTTTAAATGACCAATAATTTTTACCATCCCCTGTTTATTTTCATATCCATGAATAATACAATTAGTTACTGCTTCTGAAACTGCTGTTTTAATATCAGCTAATTCCTCAATAGTAGGATCTAATTGTGCAGCAAATGCTGCAACAGTAAGTCTGGCAAAAGCTTCATTTGTTGACTTACTCATAAATTCTAATTTCATTTTATTATCAAAAATATCTTTCATTTTACTCTATCCTTTCTTTTTATCTCTTTGAGAGACAAGTTAGCCACGTTTATCTTATGCTTTTTGTAAATCTTGTGCCACAGGAATTAACTTTAAAATTCCACTCATTTCAAAAATTCTTTTTACACTTTCTGTTAGGTTACTAACTTCTAATTTCGCTCCTATCATGTTTGCCAATTTATACCTTCCTATTATCATACCTATTCCTGCACTATCCATGAAAGTGACACAATCAAAATCAAATATAACTCTTTTAGGCATATATCTTTCAATTTCATAATCTGCTTTCCTCCTTATCTTTTGTACACTGCAATCATCAATTTCATCGGTAATTTTAAAAACTAGAAGCTTGTCCTCTTCATAAAATTTTGACTCCATTATTTTTTACTCCTTCCTAAGGTAGGATTAATTTGAAAAATAAAGTGATCTCATCGTATCTTTATGGTTCAAATTTTTCCTCTTTTGTTTTATCTTCTTTATCATAACACCTTTTACATTTTTTTCCAATAGTAAAAAATAAGAAGTTTTGTCGATTGATAAAAAGTTTTCGACAAAATATAAAAGAAAGATGAGAAATAATTTTTTCATCTTTTCTCATCTTTCTTATCCTTTTTTAAGCATTGTTTTATATTTTTCTAATTTTGCTTTTTCTTCTTCAATCTTCGCTTGTGGAGCTTTGTTCATAAATCCTGGATTAGAAAGTAGTTTTTCACATCTTTCTATCTCTTGTTGTAATTTCATTTTCTCTTCTTCTTGTCTTTTACGTTCCTCTTCTTGATCAATTAATCCTTCTAATGGTATATAAAGTTTAACTCCATCTTCTATAATTTGAATACTATCTTCTGGAATATCAGCTTGATTATTTTGTATCTTTATATTTTTCCCAAATGCTAATTTGACTAAAAAATCCTTTGCTTCTTGAATTTCCTTGTTGTATTGTTCGGTTACAAAAATTAAATCTGCCTTTTTAGATGGATGAATATTCTTATTTGCTCGTATATTTCTAATTTCTACAATCATTTGTTTTAATTTTCCAAGAATATCTTTATTTTCATCATAAACTACTCTTTGCTTTGCTATAGGCCAATCAGTTATCATTAATTCTTGACCATTGTCATTAGCTAGTTCTGTATAAATTTCAGAAGTAACAAAAGGCATAAAAGGATGTAATAATTTTAAACTATTAGCAAATACTTCATTTAACACAAAACTGACTTGTATTTTATCTAGCTGATTATCACAGTAAAGCCTAGTTTTTGCCATTTCAATATACCAATCACAAAATTCATTCCAAATAAAACTATAGATATTATCTAAAGCAATTCCTAAATCATATTCTTCCATATTTCTTGTTACTGTTTCAATTACTTTATCTAATTGATTCAAAATCCATCTGTCTTCTATCTTCAATGCTTCTGTCTTATATTTACCTGTTTTTTTATCCATGATAGATCGTCCAAAGGCAAGAATTTCTTCTTTAGATGGTCTATTCATAATAATAAATTTAGCTGCATTCCATATTTTATTCGCAAAATTAGAAGCTTGGTCTAATTTCTCTGGCATATAGCGGATATCATTTCCCATTGTTGTTCCTGATAATACAGAGAATCGCAAAGCATCTGCTCCATATTGATCGATTACTTCAATCGGATCAATACCATTTCCTAAAGTTTTAGACATCTTTCTTCCTTGACTATCCCTTACAATTCCATGTATTAAAACATCACTAAATGGTTTCTCTCCCATAGATTCTAACCCTGAAAAGATCATTCTTGCTACCCAGAAAAAGATGATATCATAACCAGTAACTAATACATTGGTTGGATAGAATGTTTTTAAATCTTCTGCTTCTTTATTTGGCCAACCCAATGTTGAAAATGGCCATAATGCTGAACTAAACCATGTATCTAGTGTATCCGCATCTTGTTTTAATTTGGTATAACCACATTTTATACATTTTTCTGGTTTAACTTTGGCTACATGAGTATGACCACATTCTTGACAATAATATGCTGGGATTTGATGCCCCCACCATAACTGTCTTGATATACACCAATCTTGAATATTTTCCATCCAATTGAAATATGTTTTTTCATATCTTTTGGGAATAAATTTTACGACATTATCTCTAACCACCTTGATTGCTGGATCTGCTAATTCTTTCATCCTCACAAACCATTGTTCTGAAATCTTAGGTTCAATAGTAGTTTTACATCTTTCGCATTTAGCCACATTATGTATGTATTCTTCTTCTTTAACTAATGCCTCTATTTCTTTTAATTTTTCTACTATTTTTTGCCTTGCTTCTCGTAAATCCATGCCTTTATATTCTGGTACAAGATTTCCCATCTTAAAATTTTCATCAAATACTTCTATTATTTCTAAATTATGTCTTAACCCTACTTGATAATCGTTCATGTCATGTGCTGGAGTAATTTTTACTGATCCTGTCCCAAATTCCTTGTCTACAAATGTATCTGCTATAATAGGAATTTCTTTGTTGATAATTGGCAAAATACAAGTTTTCCCTACTAAATTTTGGTATCTTTCATCTTCTGGATGAACGGCTATTGCTATATCTCCTAACATTGTCTCTGGTCTTGTTGTAGCTACAACAATGTAGGTATCTTCTCCTTTTACTGGATAACGAATGTACCATAAATGAGAGTTTTCTTCTTGATATTCTACTTCTGCATCAGAAATAGAAGTATTACAGTTTGTACACCAATTTACCATTCTTTTTCCTTTATAAATTAAGCCTTTTTTATATAAATTGACAAATTGTTCTACTACAGCATTAGATAATCCTTCATCTAATGTAAATCGTTTTCTATCCCAATCACATGAACAGCCTAGTCGTTTTTGTTGTTCTTGAATCGTTCCCCCATAATTTTTTGTCCAATCCCATGTTTCTTCAATAAATTTTTCTCTCCCTAAGTCTTGTTTTGTTTTTCCTTCTGCTTTTAATTTTTGTACCACTTTCATTTCTGTAGAAATAGAAGCATGATCAGAACCAGGTAACCACAACGTATTATAACCTTGCATTCTTTTAAAACGAATTAATATATCTTGTATTGTATCATCCAAGGCATGTCCCATATGTAATTTTCCTGTTACATTTGGTGGTGGCATCATAATACAATAACTTTCTTTTGTCTTATCTCCTTTTGGTTTAAAGTATCCTTCTTTTTCCCAGTGTTGATATAATTTTTCTTCAAAATCTTGTGGTATATACTTATCTTTCATCTTCTATACCCCTTTGTTCTTGTTTTTCTGGTGCCTTTGCGAAATCTTCACCTATTGAATTACCTAACGAAGTTTTGATTTGTGGAGGAGTTATTGATTTAATATATGTGTCTACATCAATAATACCTGTTCTTATACATTGTTTTGCTACACAAAGTAAAAGATTCAATATAGTAATATCATGAATTTTCTCTTCTTCTAATGCTAGAAGTTTTTGTTTTTCTGGTTCGGTTAGTGTTCTATCTGAATCATAAAACGCCATAATCAGTTCAATGCTCTCATTTATTTCCCTTTCTTTACTAGTCGATTCCACAAAATGCTTCCCTTTGTTTTTTTCGTTTTCCAATAATTGGGCTAATTTTTCTTTAAATTTGTTCATTGTTTTCATCCTTTCTTTTTTTGTTATTTTGGTACGTATCCCATATAAAAATTACATACACACTCTATAGATAAATGCTTCATTTTTATACTTTTTGATAATCAGATGGTATTTCAAATAAATGACTATCTACTTCATCTAGTATCTCTACTGTTAATTGTTCTTCCTCTTCTCCTATAATGGTTTTAATGTATACCAATTGGTCATCTTCAAAATAGAATCTTGTTTTTCCTTCTTTTTCACTATCAGCCTCTATGTCTTTGATTAAAAATTCAGTTATTCCTTCATATTCTTCATATTCATAATTTTTATTGTCTATTTTTTCTTTTCCTTTTCTATATTCATTATCTTTTATCTCTCCTAGTTGAAGGATGATTTTATTTAAATCAGTTTCATTATTTTGATAAGTGTAATATTTTTTAGTATTCTTTTTTAATAAATAAGAATTTCCATCCTTCACTAAAAACGTTGATTCTTCTCCTTGATAAATTGTATTGATATATGCTGTATCATCTTTTTTGGCATAATACATTTCATTATTTTGATCTAATTTTGTTGAAAAACTAAATATTTGCTTTCCCTCTAATTCAGCATATAATTTTGTTATTCTTGAGTTTGTTCCATCTAATAATTCATTTTCTGTTTTATTTGCCTGTTTTATCCAACAAATTATTCCTGTTATTATGGCTAACATTAACATTACTACACTTATAATTAATATGATTTTTTTCTTGTGATTCATTATTTCCTCCCTCTAATCACCTAAATTAATGCCAACATTTCTTGCTGTTTTAATTAAGTCATCTTCCATTGTTATTTTTCTTAAGTTACTTTCTTCTGTATTTCCTGATACTGCTCCAATTTTGGTATTTTTCCCTACTACTTCTTCTAATGATACAGAATCTAATTTTCCATTTTTTATAACAACCAATGTTCCAAATTTTCCTTTTAATGCTAATTCCATTGCTTTTGTTCCATATTTAGTAGAAAGCACTCGATCAAATGCTGTTGGTGTTCCTCCTCTTTGCATATATCCTAATGTTGTATTTCTTGCTTCTAATCCTGTCATTTCTTCTAGTTGTTTGGCTAAAACTTGTCCAATTCCTCCTAATTTTGTGTTATCTACTCCTGTTCCATTATCTCTTGTCCCCATAATAGTTATTTCTCCACCTTGAGGCTTTGCACCTTCTGCTACAACAACAACACTAAAATTCTTTCCCCTTTTTCTTCTATTATTAATTTTTTCAACTATTCGATGTATATCATAGGGAATTTCTGGTATTAATGCAACATCAGCTCCACCTGCTATAGCTGATTCTAAGGCAATCCAACCAGCATATCTTCCCATTACTTCTAATACCATTATTCTATGATGAGTTTCTCCTGTTGTGTGTAGTCGATCTAATGCTTCCATAGCTACAGATACTGCTGTATTGTATCCAAAAGTAATTTCTGTACAAGCAACATCATTGTCAATTGTTTTCGGCACACCAATAACATTAACGCCTTTGGTAGAAAAATCTCTAGCAGATTTTTGTGTTCCATCTCCTCCTAATGTAAAAATGCAATCAAATCCAAATTCTTTTATATTTTTTATGGCTTCTTCTGACATATCTTTGTATTCTGTTGTACCATCTTCTTTGATTATTTTATAATGAAACAAATTAGCATTGGTAGAAGAACCAATAATAGACCCTCCTTTTGGTAAGATTCCTATTGCCTCTCCATTAGCTGCTGTAGATAGTAATACAAATTCTTTTTTTAATAAACCATTATAGCCATCGATAATTCCATAGCATTCTATTCCATGGTTTTCTGCTGTTTTGACTATGGCTCTAATAACAGCATTAAATCCTGATACATCTCCTCCATTAGCTAATATCCCTACTTTTTTTAACATTTTAAAAACCTCCTTTGATTTTGTTGTCTCTTCTTTCCTTATTATATCAATAATCAAAATTTTTACAACCATTTTAGGAAGTTTTTTGTTTTTTTCTGTTTTTTATTTTCTTGTCATATTAAAATATGTATCTTTCTATTTCCTATCTTTTGTATGTAATCAATCTTGTAATGTTTTAAGTAACTAGTATTATACCTTTTTTCTATATCATTGATATTAATTAAACATGTCGAAAAATGTCAATACAATTATCGTTAGATTTATGGGATAATAGCTTTAATTTTATATTTAAGGTGATTGTATGATTAAAGAAAAAAGGAAATCTAAACAATATACACAAGAAAAAATGTCTCAACTTCTAGGTATTAGTCTAAGACAATATGTAAGAATAGATAATGAAGAAGATTTACCAAGAAGAGATGTTCTTAGAAATTTAATCATAGAATTAGATTTAACTAATGAAGAAATAGGAGAATATATTAGAAAAATGACTAAAAATGAGGATATTGCCTAAAAAATAAAGGCTTATTTTTTTGCCTTTATTTACTTGCTATATGTATATTTTCAATTTGTACTTTCATCTCTCTAGCAATAATATTTTGAATTTGTGCCACTTGTTCCTGTTTTATTTCCTCTGCTTCTATAATAACACTAACACTATCCCCATTCACAAAAATTATACTATTTTCAAATCCTTTTGTCTGAATTAAATTTTCACAAATCATAATGCTATTTTTCGTTTCATTAATTTTTTGTATTTCTTGTGTTACTGCTTGTTTTTGGGTTTCTAATGAATGGCTACTATTTAATACCTTTTCATAAGTTTCCAACATTTGAGAATACATGGTATCTCTTTCTAACTTAGACTTTGTAAAATAATTATTATTTTGTTTACTACTGGTTTCTATCGTTGTATTTTCATTTTGTTTTAATTCCTTATTCATAATTGTATTATTTGTCATTTGATTTGATTCATTGATTGTATTGGTTACTTGATTTGTATCTGTTCTATTCTCCGAAATCACATCATTGCTATTAACTAAAGTGGCATCTCCTATATTGGCTAATTGACTATCATCATTCGCCTCTATTTGCATAGATGTTTCAACCGATGATGTTTTGTCTGTATTGGTTGTATAATTCAAATATCCTGCTGTCATTAACATTAATACAATCACATAAATAATTACTTGATTTTTTTTAAATAATTTCATCTTTAACCTCCTAAATGCCAATAAAAACTAATTTTTGGCAATTTTAATATTTATCTTTGCATGTTAATTCATTGCAAATACTTGTATTTTGTGGGTAGCAAGACCAGTAACTGCTTCTACTGCTTGAATAATATCTGTTTTTATTTCTATATTACTAGCTCCTTTAGCTGTTATAATCGCACCTTCTACTTTGGGTTGTATAACCTTTTGGGTAATTGGTATTTTTTCACCATTTTGTTCTTGATATATAATTTCTTTCTGTAAATTAGTTTCTTGTATTTTTCTAGTCCCCCCTGAAGTATCTCCTTCTTCTGTATGACTTGTTTTTGTCGTTTCATTGTACATCGCAACAACTTCATTGGTCTCTGAATAATTAACAAATACCTTTACTTCTCCTACTCCTTGTATTTTGGATAATATTGTTTCTAATTGCTCTGCTAAATTATCTGTTACTATCTGGTTATCTAGTTTGGTTGTCGAATTATTTGTATTAGCTAATTGCTTCGAATTTACTGTATTTTCTTGTTTGGTTACTTGTTTGTTCCCTTTCCAAACCATATTAATGATAATAATCGTTATGATGAGTAAAACAACAAAAAAAACTAAATTCTCAATTTTCTTTTTGTTGTTTTTATCACCTTCTTCGTGATTTCCTTCTATGAATTGTTTTAACTTATCTCCAAACATTTTTCACTCACCCCATATTCTTCTATAAAAAATTTTTTAATGTTTTGAATATCTGACTTTTGTATTTTTTTACTTTTATTTTCTTCTTGTTCTATATCATTTGTCTTTTTGATTGAAGTATCAATTGGCTTTATTTTTTGCATTTGCATTACTATTTGATTTTCTATTCCTTGTTCTTTTTGCCTATTTTCTTCTGTTGATAATTTTTGCATTTTTACTTTTATCTTTATGATTTTTGTTTCTTCTTCTTTGTCTGATATTTGTGCTTTAACTTTACAATTTGTTGCTTCATATCCTTTTTCTTTTAATTTTTTTACTATATCTTTTTCTAATTCTTTTTCATACAGTTCTTCAATTCTTTCATCCATTGAACTTTGATTTAAACTTGAACTAACTTCTGATGTAGTATATTTTTCTAAATTAATTTGTTCAATATTTCCTATTTGCTGATTAGAAAGGAAAGGTGAAAACATCGTAAATAAAACATAAATTCCCATTACCATTCGTATATATTTTTTTGTTTTATTATTTGGTAACAACATTTCCAAAATTGAGATAATAACAATAGCTAATCCTAATCCTTTTACCCATGAACTCATAAACTCTATCATATGTATTTCTCCTTATCTATACATCATTCCACTATTAGATATTTTTAATACTAAAGTTGTCCCAATAATAATCATAAAAGAAATACTACTTAATATTGCTAAAAAGATTTTAAAAATATCACCTATTTGCTCTAATAAACTCGTTACTTTTGAATCAGCAATTGGTTGTGTAACACTTGCCAGAAGTTTATAAGCAACAGTCAAAGTTGCTAATTTTATGATTGGTACAATGCAAATTCCTAAAATAATAATTACACCAACTAATCCTACTGCATTTTTCAAGATAACTCCACATCCTAAAACAGTATCTACAGCATCACCTAAGATCTTCCCTACAACTGGAATAGCAGAACTAACTACTGCTTTTGTTGTTTTAGCAGTAATTCCGGTCTACACTACTTGACATGGTTCCTTCTAAAGAAACCACTCCCACAAATACAGTTAAAACAATGCCTAAAAACCATACAATTCCTGACTGAAAAAACTTTGCTAGTTTATCTATTTTTATTTGTTCTGATAATTTAGATAAAATGACCATAGCAGTAAAAATCATCACACAAGGAAGAATAATATCTTGGATAACATTTCCAATAAAATTGATCATAAACAAAATAATTGGTTCTATCACCCCACTAGTTGCTATACTCCCTGTAGACATCATTAATGTAATTAATAGTGGTACTAACATATTCATAAAGGCTACTAAGTTTGTTGTTGTATCTTGTACCATTTTTACAATATCAGAAAAACTTGTCATAATAATAGTAACAATTAATATATATTGAGCATAATAAATTAATTGGGCAATACTTTTATTTTCTAAACTTTCACTAATTGACTTCAAAATACTATGGATTACCATAATAGCTAAAATACTTCCTATTACTTTTATACTAATAATAACTTCTGAACCCAATAAATTCAATATTTTTTTTCCTATTGTCGAATTGTCTATCTCTCCACGAATAGCATCATTCAACACCTCTCCCATATCCATATCCTCAAAAAAACTGCCCATATATTCTTTAGAATTTTTCAAAAAGTCTTGTATGCCAAATTCCTTCTGTTGCTCTTGTATCGTTTCTTCATTGTCACTATAGCTCTTAGAAGTAGGAAGTAGGATAAACAAAGCAATTAATACAATTCCCACAAATTTTTTCATTTGTACTCCTTATTCTTATGGTAATATTTTCAATATTATCTCTAATAAACTTGAAATAATTGGTATTGACATTGATATAATAATAATTTTACTTCCAATTTCAATTTTACTTGCAATTGCACCTTCACCAG
The DNA here is from genome assembly GCA_947568535.1 of uncultured Clostridium sp. Taxonomy (GTDB): domain Bacteria; phylum Bacillota; class Clostridia; order TANB77; family CAG-508; genus CAG-269. The sequence continues at coordinate 28,025 of CANOPF010000012.1, forward strand.
AATCTTGACAAATACTTACGGCAAACTCCGATAAAAACGCAATTCCTGTAATTTTTATCAATAAAGTTAGAAAACTACTATTAATTGAAGCTTTGCTAGCGATAGACTGTAATAATCCAATAATTCCCTTTAATTCATCCACTACCAATAGTAAAATTAGTACTCCTGTTAACAAACTAATATAAATTGCAAATTCTGGTCTGTACTGTTTCAGCAAAATAATCATAATGAGAGCAATCAAAGCAATTCCTATAATCTTAATAATTTCCACATTCTCACCGACCTCCTTACCAATTTTGGCTAAACTGTGCCTGTCCCCATTTAACCACTTTACAGATTAAATATTGTTCTTACGGTGTTAAATAGTCCACTAATTTCTTTAATTACCATGGTTAATACGATTACTAATCCTGCTAGTGTTGTCATCATTGCTTGGTCTTCTCTTCCTGCTCTGACTAAGACTTGATGTAATACAGCAACTAATATGCCAATTGCTGCTATTTTGAATAATAAATTGATGTCCATGTTGTTTCTTCCTTCCTTATTTTAATTTGCTAATATGTATAATTTTGACTAACACAAAATGATGACAATGGCTAGTCCTATGGTAGTACCTAATTTACTGTATAGTTTTTCATTTTTTTCTTTTTGTTCTTGTGCTTCTTGTAATTGTGTTTCTAAAAATCTTTGTGTGATTTCAATTTGACTGGTTTGTCCTTCTATGTCTGTTTGTCCTAGTAGTTTGGATAATGTTTTTAATACATATTTATCTTCTTTATTGAGGTTATTTTGGCTTTCTTCTACGGCTTGTTCCCATGCTATATTCGCGGTATTGTCTTTCATTTTTTCTCTGGCTAATTGAAATACTTGTCCTACATTTTTACTTGTATTTTTGGCAATTTCTTCAAAGATTTGTGGTATTGGTTCATAGGTAAACTTTATTTTTGATTGAAACATATTTAGGGCATTTCTGATTTCTTCTAATTCTTTTACTCTTAATATATATTTTTTAGCTAAATATCTTCCTATAAGACTACATGCTACTAGAATAAAAAATAACATTAAATATTTTAAAACTTGCATTTCATTCCCCTTTATCTTTGCTTTTGCTATATTATATTCATGACTTTTTATTTTTAGAACTATGTTTTTTATTTTTTATAAAAAAATGACTTTTTCTATTTGTTTATTTTCAATTAATGTATGTATTGCTGAATTTCTTTTTATATCTTCTAGGTTTTTACCATGCATGGTAAATATTCCTTTTACTCCAGATATTAGGGCTTCTCCAATTGCTTGTACATCTTCTTTTGAACCAATTTCATCACAAGCAAGAACTTCTGGTGCCATTGAACGAATAAGAATTTTCATCCCTTTAGCTTTACTAATATTTTCAATAATATCTGTTCTCATTCCTATATCATTTTGCGGAATTCCTTTATACATAGCTGCAATTTCACCTCGTTCATCAACTACTCCACAGGTCATTCCTTTAAAATTAATTTTTCCTATTCCATTGCTAATATTTCGAATAATATCTCTTAACATTGTAGTTTTTCCTTTTCCTGGAGGGGATACAATTAATGTATTGTATATTGTATTATTTTCTAGATCAATAATTTCTTTTAGGATTTCTTTACTACAACCAATAACTTCTCTAGCTATTCTAACATTTAAGCTTGTTATATATTTTATATTTAAGATTTTTTCTCCTTCTGATACTGCTGTTCCTGTTATACCAATACGATGTCCTCCTTTTATGGTTAAAAAACCATTACAAATTTGATTTTTATAGGCATAAATTGAATTCTCACATAATTTTTCTACTATTTGTAAAATTTCTCCTGTACTTATTTTATAGTCAATAATAACATCTGCTTGTTTAGTTTTTAATAAAATAGCTCTTCCTACTCTTATTCTAATTTCTTGTAAGTCTTGTTGCAAATTCACATTTTGTAAGAATGTATTTTTTAGTAGTGTATAAACTTGATTGGGAAAATATCTTACAATTTCTTCTATTTCTTTCAATGTATTCCTCCTCTATTATCAAATTTTAATTTTTTCTTTTTTCTTATCATACAATAAAAGAACATATATTATTAATAATATATGTTCTTTTATTGTATGATAGAACTTACTTTTTATTAATGACTGCCCTATAAATCATGCCTGTATTTTCATCTCTTTCAAATTCTACTCGATAAGCTGTTTCTGTTTCTATACTTCCTTTAATAAAGGTTATATTTTGACTTGTTGCCTCATATTCTTCCCCATCAAAATGAATTTCTTTAATCTTTGTCTCTTCACCTTTTTCGTCTGATTCATTATTTCGTTGTATCGTTGATAATAATCCTTTTACCGTAACGCCTTTTAAATTACCTTCATATGCTTCAAATTTCATATTGAATGCACTAATTTCCACTTCACTTAAATTAGTTTGATTAGTCCCCTTTTTTGAAAAAAGAACATTTATCTGAGGTATTGCCTTTTGTAATGGATTTTCATTTTCGTTTAAGCCTAATTTCTCCATTTGGTTTTTGTTTACACTTTGTATTCTTTCTGAAATCGCTTTTATTAGTGTATTTCTTTGTTCTTCTTCTAGTTCTTCTAATACGATACTATCATCATTAGAAAATTTTTCAATATGAACATTATCTGTAAATTCAACATTATTATTCGCATTATACTGATATGTTACAAGAGTATTTTGATTGGTATTACTACTATTTTCTGAATCAGATTCTAATTCTGGCTTCTCAATTATCTTTCCTTGACCATCAATTTTAAATTTATGCCCTGTATCTATCATGGTCAAAATAATCTTTCCATTTTCTTCACCTATTTTAATATTTTCCTTATTTACGTTGCTTTTCTCAAAATCTTCTTTCGTAAAATCAGCTTTATCTGCTTGCGCTATTTTATCAATTTTCACATATTCAATCAATAATTGGATTTGCTCCATTTCTTCAGCTAAATTTAAACTTGACTGACTGTTTTTTGCCTTTTGTAAAATAGTATTAACCTGAGATTGACCTTCACATTGAATCATCAATTCGTAATTTTCACTTATACTTTGTAAAGATTGTAAACCAGAATAATTAGCCATAAAATTTATTTTTACGTGTATGTCCTCCTGATTGATTTCCCATGCCATATTATATTGTTGATCATTTCCAGTTACATTTTTTTCCACTTGTATTTGTATCTGATTGATTTTTATTACTATTTTTTTCGTTCTTTGCTTTTGTTGATATACGCTGATTTCTAAATTAACTTCATTTAATTCTGAATAATGGCTTAATTTTTCTCTTAAATCTTCAATATCTCTTGTAGTAATTTGAGTAGCATTTCTTTGTGTTTTTATTCTATACTCATTAATCTTATCTAACATCATTTGGTCATTTTTTAATGTTTCTAGCATATTTATCAATACGTTTTTGAATTGCTCTCCTTTTATGGTTAATTGGTATCCTTTGTTTCCTTCTTCTTCTATCTTACTAAAATTACTATTTGATAATTGTTTGTCTAAAACATTCATATAAGTATTTTCTATCTTTTGCCATTCTTCTTTACTTAAATTCACATGGGCTAATTCCTGTATTTTTTTTCGTTCTTCCATCCCACCTGTTACCAAGCCTGTATTGTTGGAGTTAACAGCAATATACTTACTTCCTATATAATCTGTTTGAACCCCTATAGTCTCTCCTATATGCTTAAAGGTAAATGGAAATTTTACCTTTTCCGAATAATTTAAACTAATATTTTGTATACTTTGTTTGTTTTTCTTATCGAATTGACCGTTAAAGCTTATCTGCATATTATTTGTACTTTCGGATTGTTGCTGATTAGTAAAGAGTTGAATATTTCCTTGATTTATATATGGTGTATTTTCTTGCTTTTCAAAATAATTTTTTAAGGATGACTCAATAAATCCTTCTTTTTCTTTTCTCATTTGTGTAATGTAGTAAAAAAATAATTCTTTATTGCTTTTAAACATATCTGTGGAAAAATAAGCAAAAGCAATACCTACTAGTAAAATTAACATGGTTAAGAATATGATTACCGTTAAGATAATTTTATTGTTTTTCTTTTGTCTCATTCTTCATTTTCTCCTTAAAATTTATACTCTAAAAACTCTTTATACAAGCTCTATTTTACTTATTATTCTTCCCAGTTATGATAAATATTAGCTACATCATCTAAGTCTTCTAATCTTTCGATTAATTTTTCCATTTTCTCGATTCCCTTCTCATCTAATGCTACTGTAGTATTAGGAAGCATTTGTACTTCTGCTTCTAGAAATGCTAATCCTGCTTCTTCTAGTTTTTCACGAACTGCTGTAAAATCAGATGGATCGGTCGTAACTTCATAGATTTCTTCTGAAGATTGAAAATCTTCTGCTCCTGCTTCTATAGCAAGAATCATTAATTCTTCTTCTTCTATTGTCGTTGTTTCTTTATCGATTACTAAAATTCCTTTTTTATTGAACATATAGGATACACATCCACTGGTTCCCAAATTTCCTCCAGATTTATCAAATGCATGTCTTACGTCAGCTGCTGTTCTATTTTTATTATCCGTAGATGCTTCTACGATGACAGCTACTCCATTTGGTCCATATCCTTCATATACAATTTCCTCATAGTTTTCGTTACTGTTAGATGCTTTTTTTATTGCATTGTTAATGGTATCATTTGGCATGTTTGCTGCTTTACATTTGGCAATTACGTTTTTTAGTTTTGAGTTTCCTGCTGGGTCTGGTCCACCTTCTTTTACCGCTATTAATAATTCTCTTCCTAATTTTGTAAATATTTTTCCTCTGGCTGCATCTGCTTTTCCTTTTTTGGCTTGTATATTATGCCATTTTGAATGTCCGACTCATATCTTTCTCCTCCTTTTAATTTTCCCTCTATGTTCAAGGTTTTATTTCCTCTAATTTATAATTTTCGTTCTTTATTGTATCACATTATTTTCTATTTGTGTAGCCTTTTTACAAATTAAATTGCTTTAACATAATTAAATTATCTCATGATGAGGTAAACCAAAAATATTGGACAAAAAAATATTTTAGTATGGAGGTTCACTAGTATGTTTAAATATTCATTTGATTTTAAATTCAAAACAGTAAAATATGTAGTGTATGGGAAGCATTCTTATAGAGAAGCTTCAAGAAAATTTAATGTCCATCAAGAACAGATAAGAGTATGGACTAATAGGTATAAGACTTATGGTAAAAATGGACTTATACCAAAGCCAATTCAAAAATACGATGGCAAATTTAAGGTAGATGTGGTAGAATATATGTATGCTAACCATTTATCTTTTGAAAAGACGGCTATTCATTTCGGATTGCCTTCTTCTACAAATGTTGTATTATGGAAGCAAATGTATGATGAGAAAGGTGCTCGGATATTTGCTTAATAATAGGAATATTGCAATTGATAGAGTAAGAGTAAAACGTGTGAAAAACAAGAAAAATAAACAAAATACTAATTCAAATACATCAATAAAACCTATTTCCAAGTCTTCTTTAAAATCTGATAAAAGTAATGCAGAACTTTTAAAAGAAATAGAAGATTTAAGAATGGAGAACGATTACTTAAAAAAATTACAAGCCTTAGTTCAAAAAAGAACAA
>CANOPF010000013.1 GCA_947568535.1 uncultured Clostridium sp.
TACTTCTTCCTCATAATTATTACTTGTTATTTTTAATACACTCATTTTTCTTCCTCCTATTATTTATTATATACCTTTTTCTTCTCAATTATTATGGTTTATTTCTCTTACATATTGAATAACTTGCATTCCTGCTTTTGCCCCCTCATATACAGCTTTAGCAATCTGTAATAATCCTCCTGTACAATCTCCGCAAGCATAAATTCCTTTAATGTTTGTTTCCATTTTTTCATTTATGATAATATTATCTTTTCCGTGTTATCATTCCTAATTTTTTAGCAAATTCTCTGTACCCTGCCATTCCTTGAGCAATGAAAATACCTTCTGCTTTTATTCTACTTCCATCTTTAAATTGAATCTCTTCTACTTTCTCTTCCCCTTTAATGGCTTCTATTTCTTTTGTCTCTATTGTTACATTATCTGCTCTAAATTCTGGTGCCTTTTCACCATTAGTTAAAATGGTTATCTTTTCTGCTAAATTTATTAATTCGTTTACTTCTGCAATCGCATAATTTCCACTTCCCATAACGGCTACTTCTTTGTTTTTATAAAAGAATCCATCACATATGGCACAATAACTTACCCCTTTTCCTTCAAACCTTTCAATCTCTTTTATATTTGGCTTATTCTTTTTATTGCCAGTGGCTAAAATAATGGATTTTGTTTCATACTGCTGTTTCTCTGTCATAATTTTAAATCCATTTCTTAATATTTCTATGTTAACTACTTCTTCTTTTTTTACCTCAGTTCCTACATTTTTTGCCTGTTGAATCCCTGTTTCATATAACTGTTTTCCCGAAATCCCATCCTCAAATCCATAATAATTTTGAATTTGATTTGTCTTCTCCAAGGCTGATTCTTCCTGATATAAAATGAGTGTTTTTAAATTTGCTCTACTGGTATACAAACTTGCTGAAACACCAGCTGGTCCACTACCTAAGATAATGACATCATACATATTTTTCCTCCCTTCTTACTCTGGTAAGGCTGTCCTATTTTCTTGTACAAGCATTTACCTCTTCATTCTCATCTCCATTTCATCTCCAGGCAATAAAAGAATATATACAAGGTGTAATTTCTCGGTTCTTTTATTGCTTGAAAATAAAATGGAACAAAAATTACTTTTCACATTATAACACTTTTTTGTCAGTTTAGCAATCAATAATAATGATATCGATTATTTGTCATTGAACCATAAATTCCACTAGTAGAAATAGTGATAAATTTAATGGAATAAATATCACAATAGACTAAACTATCATTTTCAAAAGAACGTAATAAAATATAACTTGCTCCCACATCTTCTAATATTCCTATTCTATCAACTAGATTATTTGTACCAATTAAAAATTCTACTCTCATTAGTTTTCCTATTTGTTCTCTTAAAAATGCAGGTGTATAAATTGGATTCGTTAAAATCTCTGGTGAATTTTGATTAACTTCCACCTGTCTATTTTGTCTTGTACCTGCTCTCTCTTCTGAATTTGGCATATTCATTTCCTCCTTTACGTTTGTGAATATTTACTTGTTGGACGATAAAAACAGTGTTCTCCTAATCTAGTATGAAATGTTCCTGAACCATTATTAGGAAAAGTAGAACTACAAGTTGGTCGAAATGGATTCAAATACCATAAACAATTTCCTATTTCATTTAATCGATTACCTGCTAATGCCCAATCTGCTATAGAATAGTGAACCTCTGTTGGTGTCATATTATAAATATTTTGTGGATTATATTGATTTCTTATGGTTTCTCTAGCACAATCAAATTGCCCTTGTTGAAAAATAATATTACGAATATTCCCTCCTTGTGAAACTCTAGCATATTCTCCTTCTATACTATTGACTCGATTCATGGTAACAGAAGCAACTGCTTTCATGCCATTATCTCCTTCTCCCCCTGCTTCACATTGTACAATCCTTGCTAATAATTCTCGATCTGAATACGCCATAAAAAATCACCTCCTATTTTTATATCTTATGAAGTATTTGGTGATTTGTTTCATCATCTATTTATTTTTTTTTATTTATGTTATAATGAAATTGGTGATTTTAATGAAAGTTTTATTTAAAAATACAACTCAATACACAGAATCTGTTTATGAAACATTTCTTATGTTCCATCATGAAAAATATAAATTTTCTTATCTAACATATACCATTATTGTAGTAGGATTGTTATTATTTAGTTTGATTCTACAAGTGAGCTATCATAATTTTAGTCTTGCTATTTTATTTTGTTGTGGAATAACTTTGTTTATTCTTTGGAGACTTTTCCATCCTATTTCTGAAATTGCTAAAGAATATGAAAGTGATAAAATTCAAGAAGAAAAAGAATTTACCTTTACATTTTATGATCAATTCTTTACGGTTGAAGACAAAAAAGAAATCGCTCAATTCAAATATCATTACTTACATAAAATCTTTGAAACTAAGGATTTCTTTTATTTATATATTGATAAAACACATGCTTTTTTATTAGACAAGTCTAAATTTCAATTTGGTTCTAACTTTTCTGCTTTTATCCAGAAAAAATGTTGGTGGAATTTTAGGTTGTTTTGATATAAAGAATTGGTCTAAACGATGTCCTAACTCCCAAATTACTATAAGCATATGTCGTACGTTGTTCCACTCTATGACCACTTCCATACCAAGCTCCTCTTTCTACGTTATCAGAGCTATTCACATCCCCTTCCGTTGTCCATTCTCTGACATTTCCTCCCATATCATAGATATTACACTTTACATCTTCTGGGTCTTGTGCTGTTTTCATCGGCTCCGTTCTTTGTGTCCCTACTTGTTGCGAATATTTTGCATCAGAAAAATTTTGTATATACACAATAGCTGTATCCCACGCATAACTATTCATTAAATCACTTTCAATCATTGAATTGTCTGCGTACATATCTCTACTTTTTGTTGCCGCTATACTATAAGTAACATAATTATATACATATTGGCCTGCTTTACATACCATAGTACTCTCTAAATTGGATCGAGGATTCCTATCTATACTCGCATCTGAATCTCCTGCCTCATATCTCCCTATATAGTAGCCTCCACATTTACTAACACTTTGTTTGAATTGACTCAAATTTTTAGCTACTGGTTTACCATTATAGTAATCATATTCTCGAACAGTAGTAGTAGAACCATTACCCATATCAGCAAAAATATCTTCTTCATTACATGGAGTTGCTTCACCATTAGGATAAGAAAATGTATATCGATTTAATTCTATTGTTTTTTTCTCTCCTGTTGCATTACTAATATTTCCTACTGGTATCCATACAAACTGGCTACCTTTGGTTGTCTGGTAATTCACATCCTCAATGACTACCCCTTCAGTTACATTAACAGCAGAATCTTCTGCTATTTTAAATCCACCTGGTACGCTCACTTTATTACCATAACTATCTTTTAATTCAGTATTATTAGTAAATATTGTTCCTGCTCTTTTTTCACTGGCTACTGTTCCTGATTCTTCTTGCTTTGGCTGATACTTGTCCAACTTGCCTGTAATCATATATGAATTTTCTCCTATTATAACTGTAATATCACCACTTTCTCCTATTCTTACTTCATTCTCCTTAAAGGAACTATTAATTTCTTCTTTTACTTGTTCTAAAGTAGGATTTCTATACTTTTGCTCTGCTTTTAGAATAGCTATTTCAATTTGTTCTTCAATCCCCTTTTGTTCTACTGCATTTTTAGCATCCTTTGCTTCCTTTATCATACTCTTATCACTACGTAAAGTTGAAAAAGTTATCGTGGCTAAAATGGTAAGAATAATAACGGTAATAGCTAGTGTCACTAAAGTAACTCCCTTATTTGAATGATTATCTTGTTTTTGCTTTTCCTTCATTTTTTTCCTTTCTCCTTTCTCTTCTTATGTTCCTCTTTTACCTTCTTGGTTATTCCTTACTAATTGGATATTTTTACTATACTATAACTTTTTATTTTTAGCAATACTTTTTTTCAATTTTTATCTTTTGTCAAAAAAATGTTTGACTTTTTATTTTTTTGTGATATAATAAAACAAATAAATGTTTGTGAATAAGGATAAATAAAATGGATATTTTCGATAAATTAAAAATTTTAGCAGATTCTGCAAAATATGATGCTTCTTGCAGTTCTAGCGGAAGTAAGAGAACCAATCAAAATAAAGGAATAGGAAATGGGCATGTCTCTGGTATTTGTCATAGTTGGGGAGCTGATGGAAGATGTATCTCCTTACTAAAATTACTCTTTAGTAATTGTTGTCTTTATGATTGTAAATATTGTATTAATCGTTGTACCAATACTATTAAAAGAGCTACTTTTACACCAAGAGAAGTTGCTGATTTAACCATTAACTTTTATAAAAGAAATTATATTGAAGGACTTTTTTTAAGTTCTGCGGTTATCCAATCTCCTGATCATACCATGGAACTTTTAATACAAACCATTTCTATTTTGCGAAACGAATACCATTTTAATGGATACATTCATGCTAAAACCATACCTGGATGTAGCCAAGAACTAATTGACCAATTAGGTGTTTTAGTCGATCGACTTAGTATTAATATTGAGCTTCCTTCTTATGATAGTTTAAAACTACTTGCTCCACAAAAAGAAAAAAATGGTATTGTCAAACCAATGACTTATATTGCTAATACCATCAAAATAAATCAACAAGAAAAAAGCAAAAAGAAACCCAATTTTGTTCCTGCTGGACAAACCACACAATTAATAGTAGGCGCTACATCAGAAAGTGATCTGAAAATTTTAAAACTTTCTGAACAATTATATCAAAAATTAAATTTAAAAAGAGTATATTATTCTGCCTATGTTAGTGTCAATCAAGATAAAAACTTACCAACCTTAGCCTCCCCACCTTTACTTCGTGAAAATAGACTATACCAAGCAGATTGGTTACTTCGATTTTATGGATTTAAGGCAAAAGAACTATTAAATGAAGCCCATCCCAATTTCAACCATGTCTTAGATCCCAAATGTGATTGGGCACTACGAAACCTAGACAAATTTCCTATTGAAATTAATACTGCCGATTATTTCACTTTGTTACGCATACCTGGAATTGGCATTATTTCTGCCAAAAAAATAATACGAGCAAGACGTGAATTTTTGTTAGATTTTGATGCCTTAAAGAAACTTGGTGTAACCTTAAAAAGAGCAAAATATTTCATTACTTGTAAAGGAAAATATAATACTTCCATCTATCAATTTACCCCTCATTTTATTGAAACAAATCTAATTGCTCAAGAAAGAAATCTTTTACCTAAACCACACTTTGAACAATTATCTATTTTTGATACTTTAGCACCAACAAAGGAGGATAAAATAAAATGTCTAACTGGAAATTTATAAATAAAACATATTTGTATGATGGTACTTTAGATGGTTTTTTCACTATTGTTTTTCATTGTTATTCTACTAAAACCTTACCACAAAAAATATATACCCAAAAAAACTACATGATTAATTTTTTAGAACAAACCTTAACCATTCATACTGATATAGAAAAAGCAAAACGAGTTTTTATAGGAATCGAAAAAAATATAGGCTATACAACACTTTATCATACTTACTATGCCTTTCTTTCAGAAGAAAAAAATAAAGAAATGTATTTGTTAAAATACCTATGTGATGGTTTTTCTATGGGACCTAAAATTAATCATAGACTAACACTCTCTTATGTACTTCATGTTATGAATATGAAAAAAAGAGTTTTTGGAGAATGTCATAGACTAAAAGGATTGGTACGTTTTCAAGAAGTGCAACAAAATCTATACTACGCTTCTATCCATCCAGATAACTGCATTATTGAACCCTTAGGTCATCATTTTATTAATCGTTTTCCAACACAAAATTTTATCCTACATGATAAAAATCGAAATATTTGTTTTTTATTTAACCAAAACGATTATCAGATTGTAGATTCAACCCATTTAAAAATCCCTGATATTTCTGAAGAAGAACAAAAATATCAGGAATTATGGAAATTATTCTTTCATACGATTGCCATTCCTGAAAGAAAAAATACAAAATGTCAAAAGCAATATATGCCTAAAAAATATTGGAAAGATTTAATTGAACATCCTTAGCCACCAATCATCTTTCTGGTTTCCTTTTTAATTTGATGATCTAAGGCTAAAATCTGGTCTACTGTATTTAATTCTATAGGCTTATGGTTGTCTAACATCTTTTTGATTCCTTTTGGAATTTGCGTATAGGTTATCTTTTTTTGTAAAAATGCATCTACCAAAACTTCATTAGCAGCATTTAATACCACTTGATAACTATGTCCTTTTTTAATTGCTTCAAATGCTAATGCTAAACAGGCAAATTTTTCTAAATCTGGCTTTTCAAATGTCAATTGAGCAATGTCAAAAAGATCAATTTTTTCAATCGAATTGCTTAATCGATTTGGATAATTTAAAGCATAGGCTATTGGTATTTGCATAGATTTTGGTCCTAAATTTGCCATAATTGTTCCATCTTCAAATTGAACCATAGAATGTACAATACTTTTTCTATGTACTACTACTTGTATTTGATTTGGCTCTACATCAAATAGCCATTTTGCCTCAATGACTTCAAATCCTTTATTCATCATTGTAGAAGAATCAATAGTTACTTTTGGGCCCATTTTCCAAGTTGGATGATTTAACGCTTGCTCTACTGTTATTTCATCAGTAATTTCTTGATCAAAAAATGGTCCTCCAGAAGCAGTTAATAATATCTTATCAATTTTATTGTGCTTTTCTCCTTGTAGACATTGCATAATTGCACTATGCTCACTATCAACGGTCAATAAAGTCGCTTGATTTTCTCTTGCTGTATCCATAATTAATTTTCCACCAGCTACTAATACTTCTTTATTCGCCAAGGCTACTGTTTTTCCATTTTTTATCATGTAATAGGTTGGTTTTAGTCCTGCTACACCGACTAAAGCAGATACAGCTATATCAAAATTTGTTAATTTAGCTATATCTTCCATACCTTGTTCACCAAAATAAACATGTAAATGTGGATATGCCTCTTGTAGTAAATTCGCATTTTCTTCTGCTTTAATATATACATTTTGAGGCTTAAACTCTTCAATTTGTTCCTTTAACTTTTGTATGTTTTTTCCTGCTACTAAGGTAATTACTTCAAATAAATTGGGATTTTCTCTAATTACATTTAATGTGCTCTCACCTATAGAACCTGTTGACCCAAAAATAGCAACTTTTTTCATCTTTTTATCTCCTCTGCTTTAAAATCAACAATTGTTTCTCCTATTCCTGCCTCAATTTTAATCGATACTTCTCCCTTTCCTAACGTCTCGTTCTCCGAAATCTTTTGATGGTCGATAATTAATTGACCTAAACCTGTTTCTGCTTTTATTTGATAGTCATTTTTGTTTCCTATTAATTGCCAATCTACTTTTCCCATACCACAATTAATCTCTGCTTTTTTCATCACTTTACTAGTTAGGCTTAACTTACCTACACCACCTTCTAACTTCATTTCCTCTACTTTAGCATAATCAATATTTGCTTCTCCTACTCCTGCTTTTATTTTTAAAGATTTAGCCAAAATTTCATCAATTTGATATTTTCCTACTCCCATTTCTAAATCAATTTTATTAGCTTCCAAATATTCTATTTTAGTTTCATTTACACCTGTTTTTATATTAACTTCGTTAAATGCTATATTTTCTGGTACAAAGATCATAACCTGTGGCTTTATCTCTTGCCAATCAAAGATACTCTTTTTCCATTCTTTATCTTCTATGATTAATGTATCTCCTTCTACCTTACACTGAAATTGTTGAGAAACATCAGAAACATCCACTTTTAATGTTTCCCCTTTTTGAATCATTAATTGACAAACACTTAAATCAATATCTAAATTATTGATTGCAGAATATTCTTGTTCCCACTTTGTTATTTTAGTAGCATCATGACTATCATGAAACCATCCTATTCCTGCTGTGATACCAAAGATACCTGTAATCGTAAAAACAATTACACTAATAATCATTAAACATAAATAAATACCAAAAGCAACTGCTCCATATTTGATTATTTTTTGTAAAGAAGTCATTGTATTTCTACACCTCCAAACATAGCAACACCATTAATATATAATGTAGGTAAATTTTCTTGATATGTTGTTTTCGACTTGTTACTTACTCCACCAAATATTGGTGTGGATTTTACTTTTATATTGATTCCTGTTGGAACTTTTATCTCGATTCCTCCAAATATAGCATTAGCATTAATTACTTGATCTGTTTTCAAAATAGCATGGGATAAATCTAATTCTACACTACCAAATACAGCATCTAAATTTGCTCCTTTAAATTCTTGCCCAGATAAATCATTTTTTTGTTCGCCAAAAGTTGCACAATATTCTTCAAATTCTCCTTTATTTCGATTTAATGTTTTAATTTTTTCTGTTATTTTTTTATTGAATGTATCTTTAAAAATAATACCTATACCAATCATAACAAAAATAAATGGAAAGATTAATTTTCTTATTAAACTAAATGATACGACCCCTTGTGCACATAATAGTAAAACACTTCCTATCACTAACCAAACAAAACTCCATATTTTGTTATCTCCTCTAAACAACTCAATAAAACTAGGTACAATAATGAACAAGGTCCACCATCCTTTAAAAAAAATATTAATATCTGTTATTCCTAAAGCATTTAAACCAAAGATTATCCCTATTACAATAAATACTATTCCCCATAATACATTTCCCAATTTTTTCATTTTACCATTCTTCCTTTCTAATTATTTTTTCTACTTCTTGAAAACATGCTTCTTTTTCTGTTAAAACAATATCATAATGTTGATTATAGATATTTACATTATCCTCAATTCTATCATTTAAAAAAGCAATAGTCAATGTTTGATTTCTTTTCTCTTTCTCAACCATGTGAATATCTTCAAGGATATCACCACATAATATTGCATATTGTTTTTCTTTTATTCTATTTTGCCATGTTGATGGTAGATATTCTTGTATGTTTTTATTCATAGAATGAATAATGGTATCAGTAAATTTCTGCATTTTATCTTCCTGGAATTTAATAAAGTTACTAATAATATATAGATTATTGCTATAACAACCCTGTTTTTTTAAAAATTCTTCAATGGCATTTCCTATTCCTGCTGACAAAATAATAACTGGAACATTATCTTCCTGTAATTTTTGTAAAAATTCTTTTGCTCCATTTCTAAAGATTAGATTCTCTTTTTCTAGTGCTGTTTTTAATTTTGATTCAGTCAACTGATATTGGTATAATGTATCCATACTTTTTTGATACCATTCTTTCATATACTGCTTTTTTATTTTTTTCGCTAACTTATTATTCCCTTCTATTGGTACATATTTAGCATTAAGTTCCTTCCATTCTTTTTTACCTTTCTCGCCAAACAACTCAAAATCTACTACTGCCATCCAAGAATCCATACTGTTTTTTCCTGTTATGGTTTTATCAAAATCAAGTATTACATAATAATTATTTTTTTCTATGTTTAACTCATTTACTTTATTGGTATTGATATATTTCATTGCTTCCCCTTCCCTCTTCCACTATTTTACTATATCTTATGTTATGTGACAAGAAAAAAAGATGAAAAAAAGTAAATATCTGTTCTTGAGTTTACCTTATCTTTTTTATGGTTGCTAATTCTTTTTGACTAATTTGGGTATATTGCATAATCTTTTCTTCTGTTTCCCCTGCTTTTAACATATTTCTGACTATTTCTTGTCTTCTTCTTTTCCACCCTTTTCGTTCCAAGTTATATAACATTTTGATCAATCGATCATCTTGTATTATGATTAAATTGTAAACTACATTATCATCTGCTTTTACTATATTCCATTGTTTGGAACCTGAATAGATGATAATGGGAACTACGACTGGATAGATTTTCTCTTTTTTTAAATATGTCTCCTGTATCATACTTTCTTTTCTCATAATTTCTCCAACATATTGCCATAGTCTTATTAAGATGTCTTGTTCTATTCTACTTTGATGTTGTACTAAAAAATAAATAGGTTTATTTTTTAATTGATAAACCAAATTAACATTCTCTGATTTGTTCTGCTTTGCTGTAAAACTTGTCTGGTAATGTAAGATCTGATTCTCTTTTATTTCTTCTTTTAACAGTAAAAATTCATTTAAAAAACTAGCCATCCCGCTTTTTCTACTTAAAATGCGAAAAAATATTTTCTCATTTTTCTTTTTTTTGTTTAGTTTTTCATCATACATTCTATGATGTGCTAAATGGTTAAATTGATATTTTACCTCTTTTTCTTTTACATTCATATTGATATTATTTTTTATGTGTTCAATATATTGTTGATATGTAATAAACTTCAATATATCCCTCTTTTCTACTTATCTATTCTTTTTGGTTTTCATATATGGAAAATATAAGAATCTAAAAATTTTGAAAAAATCACAAAATAAATTATACTTTTATAGCATAATCTACTTAATGAAACGATTCAAGGTTTTTCACAAGAAATTCACATGATGAACTGTTTTTCCCACCATAATGTTAAATTTATTGTTCATTTTCATAACTTATGATATAATAAGATAAAATTTCAATACAGAAAGGTATGAGATAAACATGAAAAACTTTTTTATTCTATTCATCATGAAAATACTATATTTAGGATTAAAAATAGCTAAAAGAAATGGCGGTAATTTTTTAGGAAAAATAGCTTATGATTGGAATCCTAACTTATTCCAATACTTTAACATTAATTGTCCTATTATTGCTGTAACAGCTACCAATGGAAAAACAATGACTAATAATGCTATTACCCATGTTTTAAAAACTGCTGGTAAGAAAGTCATTAGCAATACAGAAGGAAACAATATGGAAACAGGTATTTTATCAACACTGTTAAAACATAGCAACTTAATGGGAAAAATAAAAGCAGATTATCTAGTATTCGAAGTAGATGAAGGCTATGTTCCTATTGTTTTTAATGATTTAAAATTAGATACTTTAGTAGTCCTTAACTTCTTTCGTGATCAATTAGATCGAAATGGTGAAGTAGAATCATTAATCTTAAAAATTCATGATTTTCTAAAAACGTATACAGGAAATTTACTATTAAATAATGATGATCCTAATGTTGTTCGCTTAGGACAAGCCAATCCAGAAAATCATAATGTTTATTACTTTAGTGTCGATAAATATACCTATGCTACTGAAGATATGAAAGAAGTTGGAGAAGGAAAATTTTGTCCATTTTGTCATACTCGATTGGCATATGAATACTACCAATATTCACATATTGGAAAATTTAAATGTCCAAATTGTAATTATGGTGATAATGAAATTTATAAAATGGCAACTCATGTTAATTTGAAAAATAAAACATTTTCTGTTGATAACCTTACTTATCCCACACAATTTAATAGTATTTATCCTATCTACAATTTTGTTGCTGTTATTGCTTGTACTAGCTTATATCAAATAGAAAGTGACATCGTTCAAAAAGCTTTATCTAACTTTATGCTCAATAATGGACGATGCGAAGAACTAAAAATAAAAAATATACCAACCATTCTTAACTTAGCTAAAAATCCGACTGGTGCTAATGTTAGTTTAAGAATTTTAAATGAAGATGAAGAAGAAAAAGATTTACTCTTTGTACTCAATGATAACTTAGCCGATGGTCGTGATGTATCTTGGATATGGGATATTAATTTTGAAACGTTAAATCATGTATCACGAATTGTTACTTCAGGAACTCGAGCTTATGATATGGCTATCCGCATTAAAACAGCTGGATTTCCTATAGATAAAATTGAACCTTACGTGGATTTACATGAAGCAGTAGAAAACTTATACCAAACTAACCAAAAAAAATATATTATTGCCAATTACACTTCTTTACAACCAACAAGAAATGAAATCTTAAAATTACAATAAAAGGAATGAATAAAAAATGAAAGAATTAAAAATATTATATCTATACCCAGATATTTTAGAATTATATGGAGATTATGGAAATCTTCAAGTTTTACGTTACCGTTTAGAACAACGTGGTATTCATGCTATTATTGAACCTTATTCTATTGGCGATACCCCTCCTAACTTTAGCCATTATGACTTAGTATTTGCTGGTGGTGGTGCTGACCAAGAACAAGGAATTTTAGCGCAAGATCTTATTCAATACCAAAATACCATTAAAGAAGCAATAGAAAAAGGTGTATTTTTCTTATTAATTTGTGGTGCTTATCAATTATTTGGAAAATACTATAAAGATGTAGAAGGAAATGTCCTTTCTGGTTTATCCATTTTCGATTATTATACAGAGGCTGTACAAGATAGAAAAAAAAGATGTATTGGTAATATCATTCTAGAGACAGAATTAGATAACAAAAAAATGAAAATCATTGGTTTTGAAAATCATGGTGGGCAAACTTTTGGTGTTACCTCTCCTTTTGGTCGTGTATTATTAGGAAATGGTAATAAATTTGCTGACACACAAGAAGGATTCTTCTTACCCAATGTCATTGCAACCTATTTACATGGTCCTCTACTTTCAAAAAACCCTGAACTTACAGATTATATTCTTAAATACTGTTTAGATAGAAAATATAAGGAAAATATTGTTTTAGAACCTTTAAATGATGAATTTGAATACAAATGTAGAAAACAATTATTTGATAAAATGCTTCTTTAGTGTTGGATTAGGAAATACTTTCTAATCCAACATATTGCATATGATCATAGATAAATTGAATGACATTGTCTATCGATTTCCCCTCTTGCTCTAGATTTGATACATCTAGATAAGAAATAGAACCTCCTGAAGATATTTTTTGGAATTCACTTTCGATCATTAACTTATCCATATTATCTATTTTTTCTTTTATATCCACATGGTAAGAATTCGTATAATAACCTTTGTCTGTTACCTCTTTAATTACGCCAAATTTTTCTTTATCCTTTCTGGCTAAAGCACATCCTAAATTTCTTGCTGATGTCCCATACAAAGAAAAGCCAATGTTTGTTTCTTTTCTCCATTTATCGGTTACTTCTCTTAAATATTTCATTACTCTTTTAGCAAATGTATATCCTTTTTCTGTTGTTAATGATTCTCCTGTCATCAATTTAGTCACTTCATATAGCCCAATATATCCTAAAGAAATAGTTGAATAATTTCCAGATAATAATTTATCGATAGATTCTCCTTTTTTCAAACGAGAAATTGCTCCATATTGCCAATGAATTGGACTAATATCTGATTTAATTCCTAATAAAGCATAATGTCTACACATTAATGCTTCCTTACATAGCTCTAATCTGTCATCTAGTTCTTGCCAGAACTTTTCTTCTTCTCCTTGTGAAACAATTCCTATTTGTGGTAAGTTTAATGTAACTACTCCTTGATTAAATCTCCCCTCAAATTGATACATTTTATTTTCATCTTTCCAAGGTGATAAAAAACTACCACCTCCCATTGGACTAAATACATTGCCTTCATAATTTTCACGCATCTTTTTAGCGGATAGATAATATGGATATTTTCTTTTTATCGAACATTGAATGGCTAATTTAGTTAGATAATCATATTGACCACCTGTTAAATTGTTACAGTCATCTAATACATAAACTAATTGAGGAGATAACGATGTAACATATACACCTTTATCATCTTGCATTCCTTCTTCTGTTTGTCGAATCACTTCTTCGATAATCATGGCATTTTCTTTCAAATATGGATCATCTTTTTCAAGATGTAAAAATAACGTTACCAAAGGAGATTGTCTATTGGTTGTCATTAATGTGTTGATTTGATACTGGATAATCTGCACACCTGATTTTAGTTCTGCTTTTAATCGATCCCAAGCCATATTTTCTAATATTTCTTTCGAAACTTCCCCTGCATATTTCGCTTTCATCTCTTTTTGATAGTTCTGATAACTTTTTCTTAAATATTTTCCTAAATGTATTAAATCAATGGATTGACCTCCATATTGATTACTTGCTACGGCTACCATAATTTGTGTCATAATCATACAAGCTACTTGAAAACTTTTTGGACTTTCTATCTTTTTTCCATTCATCATTGTTCCTTTCTCTAACATATCGTTAAGATTAATGAAACAACTATTAAAAATTGGTTGAACAAAATAATCTGCATCATGAAAATGCAAGACTCCTTCCTCATCTGCTTTTACAATTTTTTCTGGAAGTAACAATCTTTTGGTTAAATCTCTTGATACTTCTCCTGCTATACTATCTCTTTGCCTTGAAGCAAGTAATGTATTTTGATCGTTTTCTTCTATTGGTTGTTTATTTTCATTTCTAATTAAAGCAAGAATAGATTCATCTGTAGTATTTTGTTTTCTGACTAATGTTCTTGTATAACGATAAACAATATATTTTTTAGCTAGTTCATATTTTCCTATTTCCATAAGTTTTTCTTCAATGATATCTTGTATGTCTTCCACTAACATTCTCTTTTTACCACGTTCTTCAATATATTTTATCATATTTTTAATTTGTTCTTTTGTTGCTCTTTCTTCTAATTTTACTTCTTTATTTGCCTTTTCGATAGCAACCCTAATTTTTTCTCTATCATAATCTACTGCTCTTCCATTCCTTTTGATGATTTTCATTCTCATTCCCCTTCCATGTACTTTTATTATATAGAAACCTTTTTATTTTTCTGTTGCAAAAGCAACTAAATCTTTTTTTTGTTTTTTCTTTGGCTTAACTGTAATATTTTGCCAATTTTTACTTTTTTATTTCAATTCGATGACATTTTAATGACTCTATTCTTTTTTATTATAATCAGTAAAAATATCCAAATTTTACTTTCGTTTTTGTTGCATTAGCAACTATTTTTTGATATAATTGTTTTTAGGGGGATTTTCATGGAACTTAGTTTTGCTATGGATGAATTAATCAAAAAGTTTGAAAATAGTTGTCATCGTGTACAAAAGAAAACTTTTATTAAAAATCAAGTCATTACCAGTTATATAAAAAAAAGAAACCAATTCTGTATTTTAATCTATGGAAATGCCGATTTAGTTCGTTATGATTTAAATGGTAATCGAACAATTGTTGAACATTTTTCTCCACATGATGTATTTGGAGAAGTATTTTATACCATTACTACAAATAATGAACTATTAGTAGAAGCACGAGAAAAATGCGAAGTTCTTTTTTATCATTATCATGACATTCATAGTAAATGTAGAAACACATGTAAATTTCATCAAGAACTTTCTGAAGATTTGCCAGAATTAATCTTAAAAAAAGTAACAGATTTAAATATGAGAATTGAATTACTTTCTAAACGATCCATTCGTGATAAATTAATTGGTTATTTTACTATGTTATCGACCAGGACACTTAATAAAACTTTTTCTTTACCTTTTTCTTTAACCGATTTAGCTGATTATTTAAGTATTGATAGAAGTGCTATGATGAGAGAATTAAAACTATTAAAAGAAGAGGGCTTTATTGAAAAAAATAAAAATCAAATAACTCTATTATATAAATAAATTTGCCAAAAGGGATATTTTCCCTTTTGGCATTTTATACCATTTTTTTTGCAATTTCTTTTGCTTCTAGTTTAACTTTCTTTTCTTCTCCTGTTTCCATATTTTTGAGGTTAACCATATGACTGTTTATTTCTTCTTCTCCTATCACAATAACATAAGGAATCTTTAATTTATCTGCATATTTGAATTTCGCTTTTAATTTTTTCTGGTTTAAATACACTTCCGTTTTTATACCTAATTTTCTTAATTCTGTCGCTAATATAATGGATTGTTCTAAATCTTCTATCATTGGTATAATTAAGATTTGTGAAATTGATTTTTGTCCTTCTTGGATTAAATTTAATTCATTCAACTTATAAAATAATCTTGTTAATCCAATAGATATCCCTACTCCTGGCAATTCTTTGTCTGTATAATATTCTGCTAAATTCTCATATCTTCCTCCTGAACATACACTTCCTAATTCTCTATAATCATTTAAAAAAGTTTCATACACTGTTCCCGTATAATAATCTAACCCTCTAGCTATAGTTAGTTCTACCTTAAAATTATCATCTGGTACGCCAAATAATCGAATATTTTTTACTACTTCTTTGAGTTCTTTTACTCCTTCAACATATACTTCGTTTTCAATACCTAAATTTTCTAATTTTTTAATTTTTTCATCTGATGTTCCATTAATGGCTATGAAATCCATGATTTTTTTAATTTCTTCTGGTTGAACATCTAATTTTTCTATTTCTTCTATGACTGCTTCTTTTCCTATTTTATCGATTTTATCAATAATTCTCAAAATCTGTACAGCCTTTTCTTTTTGTCCTAAACTTTCAAATAATCCATTTAAGATCTTACGATTATTAATACAAATGGTAAAGTAATTAAATCCTAATTCTTTAAATATTGTATAAATAATACTTGGTAATTCTGCATCATTAATAATGGCTAAATCTCCATCTCCGATAATATCAATATCACATTGATAAAATTCTCTAAATCTACCTTTTTGTGTTTTCTCCCCTCGATACACTTTACCTATTTGATATCTTCTAAAAGGAAAACTTAAATTACCATAATTTTTAGCTACATATTTAGAAAGAGGAACTGTTAAGTCAAATCTTAACGATAAATCGGTTTCTCCTTTAGTAAATCGATAAATTTGCTTTTCTGTTTCTCCTCCTGCTTTAGCCAGTAAAACCTCTGAGCGTTCAATAATTGGTGTATCTAATGGTAAAAACCCAAATTTTTGATAGGTATTTTCTATTTTTGTTTTCATTTGATTAAATAATATCTGTTCATTGGGTAATAATTCCATAAATCCTGTTAATGTTCGTGGTTCAGTTTTATTCATTTTCTTACTTCCTTCCTTTAAAATAATTTAGGCTTTAACTCCAAATAAATTGGCTTTTCATCTTTTAACATTGTCATCATACCATGACCTGGATATACAATTGTTTCATCTGGTAAAAGTATTATTTTCTCTTCTATTGATTTCATAATGGCTTCTATACTTGATGTAGGCAAATCGGTCCTTCCCCAAGTACCTCGGAAAATGGTATCTCCAGAAAATAAGCATTTCTCCTTTTCACAATAAAGACAACTACTGCCTTTTGTATGTCCTGGTGTATGAAAAACCTTAAATTCCAAATTTCCTAAATGGATTAAATCTTTATCGTCAATTCGAGAATCAGCCTCTAATTCAATTTTTCCTAATCCTATATATGGTGTTAAATTAATTTCTGGATTATTTAATCCCTCACTATCCGCTCTATGAATCAATACTTTTCCACCACAATGATTTTTCAAATGGGGTACTCCTAAGATATGATCTCCATGACAATGAGTTAAATAAATATATTTTAGTTTTCCCTCCATAATATGTATTAACTCTTGTATTTTATCCATATCTCCTGCTGGATCAATTACCATGGTTTCTTTCGATTGCTCATCGACAATGATATAACAATTAGTTGGATCTCCAATCCAAGTATTAATCTTTAGTTCTTTTAATTTCATTTTTTTCTCCTTACTTCATATACACTATCTACTTTTCGAATTGCCTTTTGTGCTTTATTTAACTCCTCTAAATTTTCCACTTCTAAAGTAATATCCATAATAGCAATTTTCTCTTTGGTCGTTTTGGTATTAACACCAAAAATCTTTGCTTTAGTTGTTCCAATTTCTTTTAAAATATCCATCAATAAGCCTGTTCTATCATTAGAATAAATCTCGATATCTACTTGATAAGCAACTTGATTTTCATGATACCATTCCACATCAATCATTCGATTTTCTTCTGTCAATAAGTCCCCTATATTTACACAATCTTTTCTATGGACTGATACCCCTCTTCCTTTTGTAATATAACCTATTATTTCATCTCCTGGAAGCGGATTACAACATTTTGATAATTTGACTAAACAGTTATCAATTCCTTTTACAATTATTCCTGAATGAGATGGCTTTGGATGTTTTTGTCTTGCTTTAGCTAGTTCTTCGATTTTCGCTTCAATATTTTCCTCTTCATGTTCTTTTCGATATTCTTGTAACATTCGAGCAATTACTTTTACTGATGAGTTTGCTCCAAACCCTACTGCTGCATACATTTCATCTACATTCTTGTATTTATACTTTTCTAACATAGGTTCAAGATATTCTGTTTTAAACAAGTTGGTATGCGAGAATCCAATTCTTTTTAATTCTTTCTCAATTAGTTCTTTCCCTTTTTCTATGTTCTCTGCTTTTTGTGCTTTTTTAAACCAACCTAAAATCTTATTTTTTGCACTTGTACTTTTAACAAATTTTAACCAATCTCTGCTTGGTCCTTTTGAATTTTCTGAAGTGAGAATTTCAACAATATCTCCACTTTTTAATGGTGTTATGATGGGCATCATTTTACTATTGATTTTACATCCTGTCATATGATGACCTATCTCTGCATGAATGGTATAAGCAAAGTCAATTGGTGTTGCTCCTCTTGGTAAAACTTTGATCATTCCTTTAGGTGTAAATACATAAACTTCATCTTCAAATAATTCTGTTTTCAATGTATGTAAAAACTCTTGTGGATCCTGCATTTCTTTTTGCCATTCTAATGTTTCTCTTAACCAGGCTAGTTTATCTTCTTCTACTTTAACTGATGTCTTTTTTCCAAAGTAATTGGCCTCTTTATATGCCCAATGTGCAGCAATACCAAATTCTGCAATGCGATGCATATCCCAAGTACGAATTTGTACTTCAAATGGTGTACCTTTGTCTCCCAATAATGTAGTATGTATGGATTGATACATATTTGGCTTTGGTACAGCTATATAATCTTTAAACCTTCCTGGCATTGGATTATACATTTCATGTACTACTCCTAAAGCAGCATAACAATCTTTTATGGAATGAACTAATATACGTAAAGCAAACAAATCATAAATCTGATCTAAGGTTTTATTGTCTCTTTTCATCTTTCGGTAAATACTATATAAATGTTTTGCTCTTCCGTGTCACTTCTGCTTCTATTTTTTGCTTTTTTAATTGTATGCTTATATCTTCCATGATTTTTTCAATAAATTTTAGTCTTTCTTCTCTCTTTCTATTTATGCCTTCTACTAATTCATGATATTCTTCTGGATATAAATACTTAAATCCCAAATCTTCCAATTCCCATTTGATGGAATATAATCCTAGACGATTAGCAAGAGGTGCATATAATTCCATGGTTTCCTTAGCATTAGCTATTTGTCTGTCTCTTTTTAAAAATTTTAAGGTTCTCATATTATGAAGTCTATCTGCTAATTTAATAAGAATAACTCTAATATCTTTTCCCATAGCTAGAAACATTTTTCGATAATCTTCTACTTGTTGTTCTTCAATTGAAGCAAATTGTACAGAACCTAGTTTAGTAACTCCTTCTACCATCTCAGCAATTTCGCTTCCAAATTCTTGTCGAATATCAACATCGGTTACCTCTGTGTCTTCTACTACATCATGTAAAAGAGCAGCACATATTGTACTATCATCTAATCCAATATCAGCTAATATATAAGCAACATTAAGAGGATGAATAATATATGGTTCTCCTGAACGCCTACATTGTTCTCCATGGTGACTATTAGCATAATGAAATGCCTTCATGATTAATTTTACATCTATTTTTCTAGCATGTTTTTTTCTTGTACTAATTACATCTTGTATGGTAATTTCTGCTTGTTCTTGTCCCATTTGTCCTCCTTTTTCTCTTTTCTATTTTACACTATCTAATTCGATGATAAAGATTTCATCATATCTTTCATATTAATTTGTAAACTATCTATCCCATTAAAACTATTGATTTCTAAAACACCTACTACATCAATTTTATCGCCAATACGATATTCTTCTGCTAAATGACCTAAATTAAAACCAATACTATTAATCATGGTATTATTATCTTTTAATGTCAATTTCAGATGTTTTCCTTCTGATAAAGCTCTAATCGAATCAATTTTTAAATGTTTAAAAACAAAAACTGGCATTCTATTTCCTTCTCCAAAAGGTTCTAATTGTTTTAAACTTTCAACCATATCTTTATTGACATCTTTCAGATCAATTTTGCTATCAACTTGAAGAACTGGTATAATCTCATCAATATGTGCTTCTGCTGTAATTTTTTCAAACTCCTCTCTAAATGAAAGGAAATTTTCCTTTTTTATTGTAATTCCTACTGCCATACTATGACCACCAAATTTTTCAATGGTATCTATACATTTCATGAGTGCTTCATGTAAATCAAAACCAGGAATACTTCTTCCTGACCCCTTTCCTATTCCATCTTCTTCAAAACTTAATAAAATACTTGGTTTAAAATACATTTCTGTGATTTTTGAAGACACAATACCAATAACACCATGATGCCAATTTTCTCCTCCTACAATAATAGCATTATTTTTTTCTAGATGCTCTTCTTCAATTTGTTTAATGGCATTATCAAAAATACTTTTTTCTGTTTCTTGTCTAATTTGATTATGTTGATTTAATCTTTTGGTTAACTCTTCTACTTGATTAGTATTTTTAGACAATAATAAGGCTAAAGCTTCTTCTGCTTTTCCCATTCTTCCACAGGCATTAATTCTAGGAGCAATACCAAAAGATATACTATTAGAATCAATTTTACTATATCCTGACGATTGAATAATAGATCGTAACCCCATATTTCTCGTTTGACGAATTAGCCTTAATCCTAATTTGGCTATTACTCTATTTTCATCAATTAAAGGCACAATGTCTGATATTGTTCCAACACATACAATATCCAAATATTTCAGATATTCTTCTTCTTTTAAGGATAATACTATCCCCATAGCTTGTATTAATTTAAATACTACACCAACTCCTGCTAATTCACGAAAAGGATATTGACTATCCTTTCTTTTATTATCAATAATTGCTAACGCCTGTGGAAGTTCTTTTCCAGGTTCATGATGATCGGTTACTATTGTTTCTATCCCTAGTGAATTAGCATAGTTAATTTCCTCTATTGCTGATATACCACAATCAACAGTAATCATAAGTTGACATCCTTTTTGGGCAATCTTTTCAATTGCTTGTTGATTTAACCCATAACCTTCTTCTAATCGGTTAGGAATATAACTGTCTACTTCTAATCCTCGATCTTGTAAAAAACTTTTTAATACTGTTATACTTGTAATGCCATCTACATCATAATCTCCATATATTGTTACTTTTTCCTGTTTCTTAATGGCTTGAATCAGTCTTTCTACTGCCTTTTTCATGTCTGTCATTAAAAACGGATTATGAAAATCTTTTCTGGTAGGTTCTAAAAATAATCTGATTTGTTCTTCTTCAATAATATTTCTGTTAACTAAGATAGTAGCTAATAATGGATTGATTGGATATTTTTCTTGTATTGCTTTGATTTTATTTTCATCTACTTCATAGATTTTCCACTTTTTATTCATATTCCTCTCCTAAATTATATTTTTCTCTTATTTTATACTATTTTGTAGTTTTTTTAAAGTGTTTTCATAAAATTTAAACAAAAAGTCCCTTTATGATATTGACGACAAATTTGAAAACTTTGTCAAATTGACTTGAATTTCTTTTACAATTAGTATAAGATAGAAAAAGAAAGTATGAGATTACATAGGAGGAATAGCATGCCAAGAAAAACAAAAGAAGCAAAAGAAATAGAGAACCAAAATCAAGCCCTAGAAAGTGAAAAAAAATCTACCATCAAAACGACCAAAAAAAACACCAAAACTACTACATCTATCAAAAAGAAATCTACCACAAAAGTATCTGCTAAAAAGAAAAAAACAACAGTAAAAAAAGTTACCTCTTCTCGACAAAAAATAGAACTAGTAGAATATTATGATTTACCCTACCGTTACAACCAAACCATAGTAAAAGTTTTGGCACAAACTCCTACCGATTTATTTATTTATTGGGATATTTCAGACAACGATAAGAAGAATTTTCAGAACTTATATGGAGAAGACTTTTTTGAAAGAACCAAACCCATTCTTATGATTTATAATGATACGTTAGGTTATCATTTTGAAATAGAAATTAATGACTTTGCTAACAGTTGGTATTTATCGGTAGCAGATAGTAAATGTGATTATCGTGTTGAACTTGGTCGACGACCTATTCAAAAAACAGAAAAATTAACTATGGATTATATTTATGTTACTACTTCTAATGAAATTGAGTCTCCTAATGATAGAATTCTATTTGATCATCAATCCAAGTATATTTACTTTAGCCATGTAAAAACTGGTGAACAAACCCAAAAAACAATTTCTTCTTTTCCATTTATCCGTAATATAGGAGAAAATGCTACGATTAATGATTTTTATCAAGAGATTTATGGTAATGAGAATCTAGAAGAAACAGATAAACATAATCCTTCTTCCTCTCAATTTAAATAAAAAAGTATTTCGTGAGCTAATAGCCTTTTCATCATTCTTCGCCTTCTTTTTTAGCTCACCTTTTGTTGATAATAAAAATTTCCAAATCAAGAAAGGAATGAATATGAAATGCAAGAAAAAAAAGGATATGTAAGTTTTGTTCTTCATGCCCACCTTCCCTTTATTCATCATCCAGAAAGTGATGACTATTTAGAAGAATCGTGGCTATATGAAGCAATTTCAGAAACCTATCTTCCTCTATTAACTAATTTTCAAAAGTTAGTTGACGAAAAAATTAATTTTAGAATAACCATGTCTATGACACCTCCCTTACTCTCTATGCTAGATAATAAATTGTTACAAAGAAAATATATCAAATATTTAACAAAACTAATAGAATTAGCCAAAAAAGAAATCCAAAGAACTTCACACAACCCAAGATTAAATCAACTTTCTCATTATTACTTTGAACGCTATACTAATGATTTACATCTATTTAAAGAAGTATATCATTGTAATTTAATTGAAGCTTTTAAACATTTTCAAGATATTGGTGTATTAGAAATTATTACTTGTGGTGCTACCCATGGCTACTTTCCTATTTTATATGTTAATGAAAAAACAGTAAAAGCACAAATTGCCGTTGGCGTTCAAACCTATGAGAAATATTTTGGAAGAAAACCACGTGGTATTTGGCTCCCTGAATGCGGTTATATTCCTGAGGCAGATAAATATCTAAAAGAATTTGGTATTGAGTATGTTATTACAGAATCTCATGGTATTTTATACGCTAATCCAACACCTATTTATGGTACTTTTGCACCAATTGTTTCACCAGAAGGTGTAATTGCCTTTGGGCGTGACAAAGAATCCTCTAGACAAGTATGGAGTTCAATTAATGGTTATCCAGGTGATTTCAATTACCGAGAGTTTTATCGTGATATTGGTTATGAAGCCGATTACGATTATATCAAACCTTATATTGCTCACAATGGTGTTCGTGTTCATACAGGAATCAAATATTATCGAATCACAGGAGACACTAATGATAAAGATTATTATAATCCTCAATGGGCTAAAGATTCTGCTGAAAAACAAGCAGGGCACTTTTTAGATAGTCGAACTTCTCAAATTAATCATCTATCTCAATATATGGAAATACCTCCTATTATTCTTTGTCCTTATGATGCTGAACTTTATGGTCACTGGTGGTACGAGGGACCCTACTGGCTATACATTTTATTCAAAAAAATTTATTATGACGATTGTAATTTTGAACTAATTACTCCATCAGAATATATTGATCAATATCCAAACATGCAAATTTCTTCCCCTTGTCGCTCTAGTTGGGGGGCAAATGGATATAGTGAAGTTTGGTTAAATCCAACCAATGATTACGCTCATAGACATTTACATGTGGCTGGAGATAGAATGTGTGAACTAGCCTGGCTTTATCCTAATGCAAAAGGATTAAAGAAAAAAGCGTTAAACCAATGTGCTCGAGAATTACTATTAGCACAAAGTAGTGACTGGTTATTTATTATCACTAATGGAACCATGGTAGACTATGCCAAAAAAAGGATAAAAGACCATATTGGTAGATTCACTAAATTGTATGAGCAAATCAAACAAAATCAAATTGATGAAGAATTTTTAAAAGACATAACGAAAAAAGATTGTGTCTTTCCTGATATCAATTATATGATTTATCAATAAATTGTCAAAAGGAACAACCTTTTGGCAATTTATTTTATTTCACCAATTCTTTCGACCTGCATACTATAATGTATAAGTTTTTAAATTTAGTAGATACTAATTTATGAGAAAGGGGATTTTTCTATGAAATCACTATGTATTAAGACAAATAATTCTGGTTTACTTAACTATCTACTAAATGAATTTAACCATATAGATTTACCTAATGTATATTTTTCAGAAAACGAGTTTAAGATGTATAAAAATATTATTATTCATTATTCTGGTCATGATGAACCTCTTTTTTTGTCTAAAATTTCTTCTATTTTATGTTTTCTTGTCATTGATGAATTAGAAGAAGATTTGTTAAAGCGTTTGCTTTTACAAAACTATTTTTATTTTGATGCTGTAGAAAGAAATAAAATTTTAACTATTTGTTTTGATCTTATGGCTGATGATTTTTCACAACTTTTTGATCAAAAATTTAAAATTTTATATGATATTTTTTATCGTTTCTTAACCAATCACAAATCTATTGTTTTGAATGGTTTTATTAATTTTAGAATAAAAAATTATTTTTCCCTTTTAGATCATGTCTTAAATGAAGCTGTTAACCATTTTGTGATTGAAAAAGAATATTTGGAATTTATTTCTTTACTGAAATTATATATTAATTCTCAGTCTTCTAACTGTGAAATGGTACATCTTATTTTTTCTTCGTCTGAATCAGTTTTATTAGATGAGAATAAAAATTTAGTTGCTGTTAATGATGATATTTTTAAAGCTAAATATTTGAGTGATATTACATTTTCTTGTAATGACTATATTTTAAATTCTTTATTAACTTTACTCCCTAAAAAAATTTATATTCATTTGGTTGATGATGATATAGATGAATTCATTCATACACTGCAATTAGTATTTGAAAATCGAGTTAATTTATGTACAGATTGCAACATTTGTGATTTGTATAAAAAAATTCCACATTCAGAACATTTATAATTCTGTATGTGGATTTTTTCTGATTACTTATTCTTAATTAAATGCACTAATTGCTTCATTAAATCCTGGTAATAGAACATTTACTAATTCACTCTTTTCTGTTACTATTTGCCATTGACCATCTCTTTTCTCTAATGAAATTGATTGATTTGATGTTATTGTTTGTACTTCCTGATTTCTCAATTCTTCCATTAAATAATTGGTCATTTCCTCTTCCTGAACGTTCTGACCACTAAAGGCTAATTGAATTACTTTTTGCATGTAATTTCCAATAATCACTTTGAAGTCTTTATTGGTAATCTCTATTTCAACTGTTGCTTTATCTCCTTCTTGCTTTGTACTTTGAATTTTCCATGTTAACTTTTCAAAAATTAATTGTTGTGCTTCTTGACTTAATTCTTCCTTACCAACTAGATCAGATAACATCTTTTGTTCATCATTTCCTGATGTAATTGTTGTTAACATTCTCTCTACTGATTTTTCTGGAGAATCTGCCATCAAAGCTATAACGACTAATAGAATAGCTAAAATGACTACTATAGCAATAACGCCTCCTACCATAATCGTTTTTTGATTCATTATTTTTTTTGTTTGTTCTTTCTTTTTTTCTTCCATAATTAATTAAATCCCCCTCTTCTTCTTTTTCTCTGTTGATTATATCTTAATAATCTATTTTTTGCAACATTTTTCACCACTTTTTTATTCTTATTCCTATAACAAAAAAAGGGCATTGTTGTACACAATACCGCTATTATTTTTTCTTAGAAAAACATTTACATTGCTCCATTAATACCACTTGCTACAATATCTTTCATGTTTTCGATTAAATCATCAATTTCTTTTGGGGTTACAATCAAATTATACTCTTTTGGTACTAATGCTTCTTTGATTTCTTCATAATTATCTTCCTCTTTTAGTTGATTCAAAGAATCATTAGATTTAGCTTCGTTTTGTAATTTTTCAATAAATAAATCTAAGCAATCATTTACCAATACAGCTGTTTCTACCACTGTTGGAATACCAATAGCGACTACAGGAACCCCTAATGTCTTTTCACTAATTTCACTCCTTGTATTCCCCACTCCTGCTCCTGGTACAATACCTGTATCTGATAATTGAATTGTACTACTAATTCTTTCGATACTACGAGAAGCTAAAGCATCAATCACTATAACTAATTTTGGTTTTGTATGATCCACAATTCCTTTTAAAATTTCAACTGTTTCAATTCCTGTTGTTCCTAATACTCCTGGTGATATAGCACTCACCATTCGGGCACCTTCTTGAACATATTGGGGTAAATACTTAATCATATGTCTTGTTACTTCTATTTCATTAATTACTTTTGGTCCTAAGGCATCTGGTGTTACATAAATATTTCCGAGTCCTACTACCAATATTTCCCCTTGATTGTCAATATGTGTTTCTATAACTTGTTTTAATTCTTTTGTTAATGTCTCCGCCGCTTTTTGTATTTGTTCCTCTTGTGCTAATTTCAATTTTTTAACATCTATTGTAATATAATTTCCCATCGGCTTTCCTATAGCCTTTTCTCCATTTTCATTCGTTATTTTTACTCTTTCTACTTTTATATTTTCATCGATTTCTTCTTGATCGGCTTCAATTCCCTCAATTTCTTCTAATTGATTAGCTTTTTGATAAATTTCTTTTCTTTCTGATGCCAAATCTGTTCTAAAATTAAACATGTCTTTCCTCCCCTTCATTTTTCCTTAGTATTAACATTTTGGCATCTTTTTATGATAAATATTTTTTTAAAAACTTACCAGTATGGCTTCTTTCATTTTTACAAATTTGTTCTGGTGTACCAACAGCAACGATTTCTCCTCCATTATTTCCACCTTCTGGACCTAAATCTACAATATAATCACTTGTTTTGATTAAATCTAAATTATGTTCAATGACAATAATCGTATTTCCTGTATCCACTAATCTTTGTAATATATCTACTAATCGATGAACATCAGCAATGTGAAGACCAGTTGTTGGTTCATCTAAAATGTATAATGTTTTCCCTGTTGCTCTTTTAGATAATTCTGTTGCTAATTTAACTCTTTGTGCTTCTCCTCCTGATAATGTTGTAGATGGTTGTCCTAATTTAATATACCCAAGTCCCACATCATTTAATGTTTGTATTTTTTGTTTGACTTTTGGTATTTTATCAAAGAAAATCAATGCTTCTTCTATCGTCATATCTAAAACATCAGCTATTGTTTTTCCTTTATATTTTACTTCTAATGTTTCTCGGTTATAACGCTTCCCTTTACACACTTCACAAGGCACATAAATATCTGGTAAAAAATGCATCTCAATTTTATGAACTCCATCTCCATTACAACTTTCACACCTACCTCCTGCAACATTAAAACTAAATCTTCCTTTTTGATATCCTCTTATTTTTGCTTCTTCTGTTGCGGCAAATAGATCACGAATCAAATCAAAAACGCCTGTATACGTTGCTGGATTAGAACGTGGTGTTCTTCCAATAGGAGATTGGTCTATATTAATAATTTTGTCAATATGTTGTAATCCCTTTACCCCTTTGCATTTTCCTGGCTTTTCATTAGCACCATTTAATTCCTTTGCTATTGTTTTATATAATACTTCATTAACTAGTGTCGATTTTCCTGAACCAGAAACACCTGTTACACAAGTAAATATTCCTAATGGAAAGGTCACACTGATATTTTTCAAGTTATTTTCACTTGCTTCTTGCACTTCAATTCCTTTGGATTTTGTATATTTTCTTCTTTGTTTCGGTACAGGGATTTGTTTCCTACCACTTAAATATTGTCCTGTAATTGATTTTTCTATCTTTTTGATTTCTTCTGCGGTTCCGTTGAGCCATCACTTGTCCACCATGAGTTCCTGCTCCTGGTCCAATATCTATAATTTGATCTGCTGCATACATAGTATCCTCATCATGTTCTACCACTAAAAGTGTATTACCTAAATCTCGTAATTTCTTTAATGTTACTAATAATTTATCATTATCTCTTTGATGAAGTCCTATACTTGGCTCATCTAAAATATATAATACACCCGTTAATCCTGACCCAATTTGTGTTGCTAAACGTATTCTTTGTGCTTCCCCTCCAGATAGTGTCCCTGCATTTCGAGATAATGTTAAATATGCTAATCCAACATCGATTAAAAACTGCAATCGTTGATCAATTTCTTTTAAAATTAATTCTGAAATTATTTTCTGTGTTTTTGTTAAGACTAAAGTATTTAAATGTTGTTTGATCTGTTCAATTGGCATATCTGTTAATTCATTAATATTTTTATCGCCTATTTTTATGGATAAAACTTCTGGTTTTAATCTTGCCCCATGACAAGAATAACAAGGAGCATTACTCATATACATTTCATAAAAGTCTCTCATGCCCTGAGACTTTGTTTCTTTATGGCGTCTATCTAAAGTTGGCAAAACCCCTTCAAATGGTGCCTTAAATTTTCTAACACCTGCATACGATGTGTATTCAAAGTTAATTTCTTCTTCTCCTGTACCATATAAGATCTTTTCTAAAAACCACCTTGGCAAATCGTTAATTTTTTTGTTTTCAATTTCTATATCATAATGTTTTGCCATACTTTCAAAGTACATCTTTGCCATGGTGTCACCCTTTTTCATGGTACTTGCTCCAAATGCTTTAACGCCATCATATAATGTCTTGTTTTTATCAGGAATAATTAAATCTTCATCCATCTTCATCAAATAGCCTATCCCTGTACACGTTGGACATGCCCCAAATGGATTATTAAAGGAAAACATTCTGGGGGTTAACTCTGGAAAACTAAATCCGCATTCTGGACAGGCATAATGACAACTATACAAAACTGGATCTTGTCCTACAATGTCAATCAAGACCATTTTATCTGCATATTTTAAAGCAATCTCTACTGATTCTGTTAATCGACTTACTACATCTGTTTGTATGACTAATCTATCTACGATTAATTCCACTTCATGTTTTTTCTTTCGATCTAAATGAATATCATCGGAAAGTTCATAGACGTCTCCATCAATTCTTACTCTAACAAATCCTTCTTTTTGATATCCTTCTAATTGTTTGGTAAACTCTCCTTTTCGTCCCCTTACCACTGGTGCTAATACTTGAATTTTGGTTCCTTCTGGTAAACTCATAATATTATCTATAATTTGATCTATACTTTGTTTTTCTATTTTTGTATGACAATTTGGACAATATGGAATACCAATTCTAGCATACAATAAACGAATGTAATCATAAATTTCAGTAACAGTTCCAACAGTTGAACGAGGATTTTTTGATGTTGTTTTTTGATCAATCGAGATGGCAGGTGATAGTCCATCAATTCTTTCAACATCTGGCTTTTCCATTAAACCCAAAAATTGTCTGGCATAGGATGATAAACTTTCGACATATCTTCTTTGGCCTTCTGCATATAATGTATCGAAAGCTAAACTTGACTTTCCGTGAACCAGAAAGTCCTGTTATAACAATTAATTTGTCTCGTGGTATTTCTAAATTTATATTTTTTAAGTTGTGCTCTTTTGCTCCTTTTATGATAATTTTATCGTTCATCTTCCCCTCCTATTTAACTCTTTTATTATACTATATTTTTTATCCAAAAACAAGAGTTTGGTATAATTTTTCTTTTTTACATAATTATACTTCTATTACATAGGCTATATAGTAAAACAAACCAGGTTTTAACTAAAACTGGTTCGTTTTTGTTGTTATTCAATTAGAAAATTCCGATTATTTCTCCCTTTTCGTCGATATCAATACTTTCTGCTGATGGTACTTTTGGCAATCCTGGCATTGTCATAATTTTTCCTGCCAAAGCAACGACAAATCCTGCTCCTGTCTTTATTTGTATATCTCTAATGGTAATATAATAATCTCCTTTACATTCCAAATTCTTTGCATCATCTGAGAAAGAATATTGTGTTTTAGCTATACATACTGGAAAATTACCATAACCTAACTTTTCAATTTTCTGCATTTCTTCAAGTGCTGTTTCTGAATATTTTACTCCTTTTGCTCCATATATTTTGGTTGCGATTTTTTTTATTTTCATCTGAATAGAATCTTCTAAGTCATATATATAGTTAAAGTTGTCATCTTTCTTTGTCAATTCAACTAGTTTTTCTGCAATATCTCTAGCTCCTTCTCCTCCTTTTGCCCAACCTTCTACTAAACTTAGTTCAACACCTCTTTGTGCTAATTTTTCTTTTAAATATTCAATTTCTTTATCTGTATCTTGAATATATCGATTTAGTGCTACCACTACATTTAAGCCAAATTTATTCTTAAGGTTATCAATATGACGATATACGTTATCTATTCCTTTTTCAATTCCTTCTATATTTTCTTCTTGTATCTTTTCTTTTTCAATGCCTCCATGATATTTGATTGCTTTTATGGTTGCTACTAATACAACAGCATCTGGTTTAATTCCAGCTTTTCTACATTTAATATCAATAAATTTTTCTGCTCCTAAATCTGCACCAAATCCAGCTTCTGTTATAACATAATCTCCTAATTTCAACGCTAATTTGGTAGCCATAATACTATTACATCCATGTGCTATATTAGCAAATGGTCCTCCATGGATAATTGCTGGTGTATGTTCTAAGGTTTGTACTAAGTTTGGTTTCATTGCCTCTTTTAACAATACTGCCATTGCTCCTTGTGCTTTTAATTGTTTAGCATAAATAGGTTCTCCTTGTTTATTATACCCAACTAATATATTTCCTAACCTTTCTTTTAAATCATTCATATCAGTAGACAAACATACAATTGCCATAATCTCTGAAGCTACACTGATGTCAAATTTATCATGTCTTGGTATAATTTTCTTTTCTCCCGAAAGACCTGTTTCTACTTCTCTTAATTGCCTATCATTTAAATCCACACATCTTTTCCATACAATTTTGTCAAATGCTAATTCATTTCCAAAATAAATATGATTATCAATTAAACTGGCTAATAAATTGTTAGCTGCTGTTATGGCATGAATATCTCCTGTAAAATGTAAGTTAATGTCTTCCATTGGGGCAATTTGTACTTTTCCTCCACCTGTTGCTCCTCCTTTTATTCCAAATACTGGTCCTAAAGATGGTTCTCTTAAGGCTAAGATGGATTTTTTTCCTATGGTTCTTAAACCATCAGCTACAGCAATAGAAATAGTTGTTTTTCCTTCTCCCAATGGGGTTGGATTTACTGCTGTTACTAAGATTAACTTTCCATCTTTTTTATCCTGTAAATTGGCATAAACCTTTTCGGATATTTTGGCTTTGTATTTGCCATATTGCTCTAAATCCTCTTCATTAATTTCTACTTTTTTGGCTATGTCTACTATTTTTTCTAGCTTTGTACCTCTTGCTATTTCAATATCTGTCATATTAATTCCTCCTCTTATTTATTTGGTTCTCCATATGTTTCTTTTTTCATCCTATTTTGTAATTTTTGATTCAATCTTATCACTTCTTCCTTTGGCAATCTTGAACATTGCATGGCTTGTTGTACTCCTTCTCCTCGTCTTAATGCTTTGAGAGCAATATATTTTTGATTGGCTAGTTTGATTTGCTCTTCCAATTGTTTTAATTTTTCTTTTTCTTCTTCTGTCCATTCATTGCTCTTTATATTTTGATAGCAAAATTTCATAGCTTCTTTAAATTTTCCCGTTTTCAGATATTGTTTTATACATAAAACAATATCTTGAATACACTGAGCCGAATCTACTACCTCCTCTTTTTCTGTTTTGTGTGATAATCTCTCTTTCTGTTTTTTCCAATAAGCTATGTCACTTATTATGATTGCACGAGAAACGCCAAACTCTGCTGCCATCTCATCTTCATTTACTTCCTTTCCCTCTTGCTCAGCTTGATTACACCATCCTTGTACTTTATGTCTTCTTTGTTCTATTCTTCTTTGTGTTACTTTTGTTCCTTTTTCTCTCGTTAATATTTCTCCTCGTTCTCTTAAACAGTCCAGATAAGTTGTTATAGTTGCAACTGAAACATCTACTTCTTTGGCTATTTCTTCCATTGTCTTTTCTTCTTGTTCATACAAAATTTTCGCCTTTTGTCTTTTTTCTTCTATTTCCTTATCTGTTATTTTTGTCCTCTTTCTTCTTGTTGTTATTTCTCCTTTTTTTCTCAAATAATATATATCCTGTGCTACTGTTTTATAAGGAACGTTTATTTTTATAGCTATATCTGTTAATGTTTGTTCTGTTTTCTCATACTCTTCCTTTACTTTTTTTCTTCTTTCCTCTACACTTCTCATCTTTACTACCTTTATTTCCTTATCTTTACACTATCAATCCTGCGATTACACCGATTAATGCTCCCACAAATACTTGGACTGGTGTATGACCTAATACTTCTACTAATTTTTCGGATACCTGCATTCCTGTTAATCCAGGTGTTTCAATTAATTTATTTAACATAGCTGCTTGTTTTCCTGCTGCTCTTCTTACTCCACAAGCATCATACATAACGACGAAGGCTACAATCAGCGATAAGGCAAATATTGGTGTACCAACGCCTTCATTTTTTCCTATTAAAGTAGTTAATCCTGCTACTACTGCTGAATGAGAACTTGGCATTCCACCTGCTCCCATAATCCTTTTAAAATTAAACTTCTTCGTGGTAACTAAATCATAAATTAGTTTAAATAATTGTATGCCAAACCATAAAAAAAATGGTATGTATACATATTGGTTTTGTAAAAATGCGATAAAATCATTCATTTTGCTAACAATCCTTTCCCTTTTTATTCATGCCTCTCTTTTATTCTTCTGTTTCAAAATTTTCTTCTTTCATCTCTCCATCTTGATTGACCAAAATGGTTATTTTCTTTTCTGCTTCCTCCAATGTCTTATTACATTGTTTTGAAATTTTAATTCCTTCTTCAAACTTGGAAACCGAATCTTCTAAACTCAATTCTCCTTTTTCTAATTCCTCCACAATTTCTTCTAATGCTTCTATCTGTTCTTCAAAACTCTTACTCATGTTAACCTCCTTTTCATTTTATCAACTTAAAATGGATCTATTCTTTTGCAACACCGCGTAAGCGACCAGCTACTGCATACTGCCACTGTAACAAGCAAAGCTT
>CANOPF010000014.1 GCA_947568535.1 uncultured Clostridium sp.
TTCATAGAACCATCTCCTTTTTTTCTTCAGTAAGATCAAATGTAAAATACTACATTTTTATTATACCATAGCTATACATAATTGTCAATTTTTGTTCTTTTTTAATAGTGTAAAATGATTTCGGAATAGAAAAAAAGAAAGTCCTTTGATATAATAAATTTAAGCTAAAAAAACAATATCAAAGAAAGGACTTTCTTATGAAACTTATTATATTCCAAAATTTATTAAATGTGTTAAAAAATAAAATAATACCTATAATTTCTTTAAACTTATATATCATCGAATTTTTTTCCGAAACTTCTTGATACTAATTCTTTTTACAAAAACAAACCATTAAAAACAGAATCATTTCTTGATAGTTATCACGCAAATTATACATTATCTGATAAAAAAGAATTAAAAAGAACAAAACACTATTATCAAATAAGTGCAAAGAATATGTATGGAACAACAACAAAGAACTATATTATCAAAACAAATGATACAAGATATATTATAAACGGAGCTCCAAGATTATATATAGGAAGAGGAGTTAGTGACAATCAGTTACGTTTTAGAATAACGGATGGAAATGGAATACAATCATTAACCATATATGATAAGAATAAAAACAATAAAGAAAAATTAATCCAATCAAATGCAACATCAACAAAAATTTTACCTATTATTAATTTAGAAGACTATACAGCAAACAAAGGAAATTATCAGTTAAAAGTAAGAATAAAAGACAACACAGGTCTAGTGATGACCAAAGTGATAAAAATTACATTAAAAGGAACAGGTATTAATTCAGATGGACTGTCATGTGTAACTTTCGGAGAATTCAAAAATAATAAACCTGAAGGATATGCAAGTGAGATTTGGTCAGATGGAGATAAATATGTTGGAGAATTTAAAGATGGCGATAGGAATGGACCAGGAACTTACACTTATGCAAATGGAACACATAAAACAGGAATATGGAAAAATAATGAGCTTGTACAAGAAACAACATAAAGATAAAATAATGAAAAATAGAACAAAATGTCAATGTCAAAAAAACATCAATGATAAAGACAATAAAAAGAAAAGGTAAATGCTAAGGTAAATGCTATGGTAAACAGATACTGTATCAATGATAGTATCTGTTATTTTTTTGAGGAGGAAAAGAGAATAATTGCAAGAAAATGAAAAGCATGATACAATAAAAACAAAAAATAAGATTAAAAAATACATGCAATTTTCCAATCAGATGTATTTTGGAGAAAGGAATAAGATAAAATATGAAAGTAGCCATCGGTCAAGATAGTCATAAAATTGACAGACAAAATACACAAAAAGAACTAATTTTAGGAGGAATTAAATTTGAAGAAAAATATTCTCTATCAGGCAATAGTGATGCAGATGTAGTTTTACATGCTGTAGCCAATGCAATTTCAGGGATAACGGGTAAAAATATCATAGGAAAAATTGCCGATGATATGTGTAAAAAGGGAATTACCAGTAGTGAAGAATATGTAAAAGAAGCACTAAAATATCTACAAGATAAAATTGTCCACTTATCAATTACTATCGAATGTAAAACCCCAAAAATAAGTCCAAAAATAGAAGAAATGAGAAAAAATATAGCACGAATTTTATACATAAAAGAAGAAAATATAGGCATTACAGCAACTTCAGGAGAAGGACTAACAGAATTTGGAAAAGGTAATGGAATTGGAGTATTTGCTTGCCTAACCGTAGAGGAGAAAATAAAATGAAAGAAATATATGTAAAAGCAAGAGCAAAAATAAATCTAAATTTAGAAGTCGTAGAAAAAAGAAAAGATAATTATCATAATATTAAATCCATATTTCAAAAAATAAATCTATATGATGAATTATTCATTCGAAAAACTGAAACCAATAATATTCAAATTCAAACTAATGTAAAAGAATTAAAGCAAAAAGAAAATATTATTTACCAGGCATATGTCCAATTAAAAGAAAAAAATAAAAATATCACAGGCGTTCAAGTAAAATTAAATAAAAACATTCCAATGCAAGCAGGATTAGGAGGAGGAAGTACAGATTGTGCTAGTTTTATTTTAGGAATGAACCAATTATTCAATTTACAATTGACAAAAGTTGAAAGAGAACAAATAGCCAAAAGTCTAGGTGCAGATGTAGTACCATGCTTTTATCCAGGGACAGTTCTAGCAAAAGGAATAGGAGAGATCATTACACCAATTCATACAAATGTTAACTATTATATCATAATCATAAAACCAAAAATAGTAGGTAACACCAAAGAAATGTATCAAAAAATAGATGCACAAAAAAAGCAAAAAACAAAAGACACCTCGCAAGAAGTAATAGAAGCATTAGAACAAGGACAAATAGAAAAACTAGCAGGGAATCTATACAATACATTTGAAACAGTAATTGAAGAGAAAGAAACAATTCAAACCATAAAAAAGGAACTTATGAGACATGGGGCAATAGATAGTCTAATGACTGGATCAGGCTCGTGTGTATATGGAATATTCAAAGACAAAAAAACAGCCAAAACAGCATATCAAGCTTTACGAAATCAATACCAAACCTATATTACGATTTCTTGTAATCCACGAAAAAAGGAGACAAAAATATGAAACAACAAAAAAGCATAACAGCCATAATATTAGTAGCTGGAAATAGTACCAGATATGGAAAAAATAGAAATAAAAACTTTGAGAAGATTCATGGAAAAGAAGTAATATGTTATAGTTTAGAAGCATTTTGTCAAAATGAATATATTGATAACATAATCATTGGAATAAAAAGGGAAGAAATGGCAATAGTAAAGAATATTTTGTCAAACCTAAAGGCAAATAAGCCAGTAGACATTGTTTTAGGAGGAAAAACCAGGCAAGAAACTGTCTTCCATTGTCTTCAAAAAACGGAGTCTGATTTGGTGATGATTCATGATGGAGCAAGACCAGCCATCAAACAATCGTATATAAACCAATTAATAGAAGAAATGAAAGAATATAAAGGAGCAACAGTAGGCATGCATACGAAAGATACCATAAAAATAACGGATGAAAATAATCTAGTTATTCATACTACCCTAAGACATAATACTTGGATAATTCAGACACCACAATGTTTTGATAGAAAAACATTATTAACTTTACACAAGAAATACCAAACTGAAGAAATGACAGATGATTGTATGTTATTAGAAAAAAATCAGGAAAAAGTAAAAATAGTAGAAAGTGATTACACTAATATAAAGCTTACTACTTACGAAGATAAAGAAATACTGACAAACTTTTTAATAAATAGATAATAAAGGGAAAGTGTTTAGAAAACAAAAAGAAAAACCGAAACTTCTAAAGGAAAAACACTTGCCAAAACAAAAAAAATATGATAAAATAGCACTGTTTTAAAAGTAGTATAACTATTTTTAAATCTCTACTTACAGAAAATGTAGGTTAAAAATCCAAAGGGAGGTGAAAATAATGAACCAATACGAAAGTATTATCATTGTTAATCCAAATTTAGATGACGCAGGATTAAAAGCGTTAAAAGATAAATTCACAGGATTAATCAATGAAAATGGAAAAGTTGAATCAGTAGAAAATATGGGAAAAAAAAGATTAGCTTATGAAATAAAAAAACAAAAAGAAGGTACATATATATTATTCAACTTTGAAGCAAAACCAGATTCCATAAAAGAACTAGAAAGAGTTTATCGAATTACGGATGATATCATGAAATTTATCGTGGTAAAAAAAGAAAACTAAAAAAGAGTAAATAAAGAGAGGGGCCTTTATTTAGAGTAAAGAAAGGTGATATAAAATGAACAAAGTAATATTAATGGGAAGACTAACAAGAGATCCAGAAACAAGATATACACAAACCAATAATACATTAGTAGCGTCTTTTAGTTTAGCTGTCAATAGAAGATTTGTAAGACAAGGAGAAGAAAGACAAGCCGATTTCATCAATATTGTAGCATGGAGTAAACTAGGAGAATTTTGTAGCAAATACTTTAAGAAAGGTCAACAAGTAGGCGTTATCGGAAGAATACAAACAAGAACTTGGGACGATGACCAAGGAACTAAACACTATGTAACAGAAGTAGTAGCAGAAGAAGCATATTTTGCTGATAGTAAAAGAGAAGGAGAAGCAGGAGCCTTTGAGAATACATTTGGAAATACAGCACCAGGAAATATGGGTTCAGACTTTGAAGTATCTTCTAGTGATGACCTACCATTCTAGTTGTTAACAAAAAAGGGGGGAAATAAGATGGCAGACAAAAAACAAAACAAGAGAAATAATAATAAAAATTATGATGAGGATTATAATCCAAGATTTAGAAAACAAAGAAAAAAAGTATGTGTATTATGTAGTGATAAAAACTTTGTATTAGATTACAAAAATCCTGAACAATTAAGAAAATTTATTAATGATAAAGGAAAAATTTTACCAAGAAGAACTACAGGAGCATGTAGTAAACATCAAAGAGATATTACAACAGCAATAAAAAGAGCCAGACATATTGCTTTATTACCATATGCACAAAACTAAATAAAGAATAAAAATCAAAACCGTTGATATATCAACGGTTTTGATTTTTATTTAGGACGATGTTAAGGTAATTACAATGTTAACGTGTTTTTTGTTATGCAAAATAGTTCAAAAAAATAATTTTATTGACCAATTCCGACAAATTTTGCGCTTTATTGATAGTAAAATAAACATAAAGGAGGGAAATTATGGAATATAAAGTTTTACAGGTTGTATTAAAAGAAAAATTTATTGGCACAGGTTCAGGGAATTTAACAGAATTGGAAAATGTTATTAATCAGCAAGCAAAAAAGGGATATAGACTCCATACCATTAGTACTGTTTCAGCAGGAAGTAAAGGCTTTATGGGAGGAGATAGAATACAGGCTACACTTGTATTTGAAAAGATGTAATGATATTTTTTGAACACATAAGGAAATGTTAAGGCAAATACTTGCCAAATAGTAATTCATAAAAATAGAGATAGATTGGTTCAGACAAATCTATCTTTTTAGTCAGTTTATCGTAAAACAGTTAAAATAACAATTTTTTAAGACGAATCATTTACAAGGAAAAAAGCATGTGATATAATAAAAAGAGCGATTTTTAAGAGGTGAAAAGATTGAATCAAATATTAAGTGTAGATAATAGTAGTAGAAAAGAAAAAGTAAAAAAGACAAAAATGAGAAATAATGGACCAATAGAAATTCAAAGTATAGTAAGATTTTTTGCCATTTCTATACTAATATTTGGACTATTTATTATTGGATCAGGATCTTATTCTATGTATAAAGAGTCCACAAAAGAAGCAATCGTTACTAAACCAGTCATTTATGTAGAACAAACAAGAGAAGCCGAAATAGCCTTAAAAATTACACATGATAAAGCAATAGCAACAATCCGATATTGTTGGAA
Organism: uncultured Clostridium sp.; assembly: GCA_947568535.1. Classification (GTDB taxonomy): domain Bacteria; phylum Bacillota; class Clostridia; order TANB77; family CAG-508; genus CAG-269. The sequence goes on from CANOPF010000014.1 coordinate 5,430, forward strand.
TGACGAAGACGAACAGGAAATCCCAACTAATGGAAAAAAAGAAATAGAAGCAAAACTTGAAATGCCAACAGGGACAAATACATTAAACATACAAGTAAGTGATATTCATGGACAACAAATTGAATATCAAAAAGTATATACCGTAGAAGGAGATATTAGCATCAATATTGAACCAGAAGGAACCGACCTAAAAGTAACAGCTGAAGGAAAAAATCAACTGATTTATATGACATATAGATGGGACGAAGACGAAGAAAAAAGAGTAGATATCAATGATATAGCAATAGAAGAAACAATAGAAATACCAAAAGGCTTACATACATTAACCATTATTGTAGTTGATCAAAACAATAACACAGAAACGAAAACACAAGAAATAAAAGGTGTAACTAAACCAAAAGTAAATATAACGACAGATGGATCAGACAACTTTATCATTAAAGCATCTGATGAAGAAGGAATTAAAAGAGTAGAATTTATCATCAATGAAACAGAGAGAAATGCAATTGATTTAGAAAAAGTAGCACCAATAGAAGAAAGAAAAGAATTTGAATTTGCCTATCCATTAAAAGATGGAGAAAATAAGCTAGAAGTAATCGTATACAATGAAAGTGGTATATCAGATAACTATAGGGCATTAATTAACAAATAATAAGGGGAAGAAATGAGCATTAATCTAATTGAATTATTTACATATTTTATTGTATATTCATTCTTAGGATGGGTTATGGAATCAATTGTTAGGTCAATCTGCGAAAAGAAAATCATCAATACAGGCTTTTTAAAAGGCCCATTCTGTCCTATCTATGGAATAGGAGCAAGCATTATGTTTCTATTTTTAGAGGGGTTTGAAAATAAACCAGTACAACTATTTTTTATAGCCATTATTCTATTAACAGCTTGGGAATATTTAGTTGGTGTATTTTTAGAAACGATGTTTCATACAAAATATTGGGATTATTCTGACCATAAAATCAATTTTCAAGGAAGAATATGTTTAACCAATTCACTTTGTTGGGGGATATTAGGTGTTCTATTTGTTAAATATATCCATCCATGGATACAAGGGATGATAGCACAAATTGATACAGAATTATTGAATTATATATTAGCCATTTTATTAGCTGTTTTTATAGTCGATACGATTACCTCAGTGATTCATGTGAAAAATATGAAAACGACATTAGAAAAGATTGAAGATATCAACAAAGAAATCAAAGAAAAACTAAAGGAAATTAGAAGTATCAGAAAACAAAAAGAAGAAAAGAAAAGCAGAGTAGAAAATGTACAACAAATGGTAAAAGAATTGAAAAAGAAAAGAAATCGAATCATTTTACGATTATATAAAAATGTATATCGCTTAAAGAAGGCGTTTCCAGCAATTAATACGAGTGAAATCACACAGATATTAAATCAGAAAATTGAATTAAGGAAAAAAAGAGTGAAAAACAAACAAAAAGGCTTGAAATAATCAAGTCTTTTTGTATATAATGAAAAAAGAAAAAGGGAGGAGACAACAAATGATGCAAGAAATATACATAATAGACGATGATGATTCATCTATTGTTATTTTTAGAGAATTATTTAAAAATGATCCAGAATATAAATTTACAAGTGTTAAAACTGAACAAATAGATATAGCCTTAAAAAATATTCCATCCTTAATTGTTATTAATGAAGATGCGATTGCCCGTGATGTGGTTGATTTATGTAGAAAGATAAGAAAGGACGAAGATAATACCATAACACCAGTTATTGTTGTATCATCAAAAGGAGAAAGAGAACATCGATTAAAAATATTACAAGAATCGGTTGAATATTTTATCAAAAAGCCAGTTGACGAACAATATTTATATCATACCGTAAAAAATTTAAACCGTTTACTTTCAACCAATAGAAGAATAAGTCCACTAACAGGCTTACCTGGAAATGTACAAATACATGCTGAATTAAAAAAGAGAATAACAAAAAATGAAGCTTTTTGCGTATTATATTTAGACTTAGATAACTTTAAAGCTTATAATGATGTATATGGATTTTTAAAAGGGGATCAAATTATAGAATTTACAGCAGAGACAATCATTAAATGTATTCATGAAAGTGAAATGGAAGATACCTTTATTGGGCATATTGGACGGCGATGATTTTGTTGCCTTGATACCAGGAAATATGTGCGAAAAAATATGTCAAAACATGTTAACGTATTTTGACCACCATGTAGAAAAATATTTTACAGAAGAAGATAGAGAAAAGGGATATATTGAAGTAGCTAATCGAAAAGGAATTATAGAGCAATTTCCACTAACTTCTTTATCAATAGGAGTCGTCGTGGCAGATGTAGGTAGATTTAATAATATATTAGAAATAGGAGAAATTGGAGCACAAGTAAAACATGTAGCTAAATCAGTTATGGGAAGTAGCTATGCTGTAGACAGGAGAAAGTAACTAAATAGAGTGAGAGAATCACGCTAATAGAAAAGGAATAAAAAGAAAAATTCCTAATATAAATAGTAATAAATATTAAATTAGGAGTTTTGATATGATTATAATTAACAAAAAAAGAATGAAAATGATCGTAGCCTGTTTATTAATAGGGATTTTCTCATTTACTTTGCAAGTGGTAAACCATCATACAAATGAGGAAAAACAAAACACAGTCATGACAACAGCAACGCCTGTATCAGGCAAGACAATTATTATTGATGCTGGACACGGTGTACCAGATGAACGGAGCAGAAAGTAGTCGTGGAACAACAGAAGCAGAGACTAATTTAAAAATTGCATTAAAACTACAAAATTTATTAGAAACAAGTGGAAGTACAGTCATCTTAACCCGTTCAGATGAAAACGCAATTTATGATTTAGAGGCACAAACATTGAAACAAAAGAAAATTTCAGATATTCACAATCGAGTAAAAATAGGAAATGAATCTAGTGCAGATATTTTTGTTAGTATTCATTTAAACAAAATTCCACAACAACAATATTGGGGATGGCAATGTTTTTATAAAAATGGGGATGAAAAAAGTACTCATTTAGCAAAACAAATTCAAGCAAACTTGAATGAAGCAATACAAAAAGAAAATAAACGAGTAGCCATGAAACTAGATACAGTTTATATTATGAAACATGTAGAAATACCTATTTCAATTGTAGAATGTGGATTTTTGTCTAATCCAGAGGAAGAAAAACAATTACTAGAAGATGACTATCAAAATAGATTAGCTTGGGGAATTTACAATGGTATAACCGATTACTTCTATGAGAAAAATACAACAAGATAGAAAAAGTTTTTCTTCAAAATAGAAATACAGTAAAAGACCAAAAACAATATTTGCAATTATTAACATAACATGATATAATGAAATAGTGGAAGAAATAGAAGGAGAGATAAGTATGGATTTTGAAAAAGATGATGATGAATATGAACAAGCAGCTAAAGAATATAGAAAACAAAAAATTGATGTTGTGAGAAAAAGACAAAAAAAGGTAGAAAAAGTTTTAGCAAATAGAAAAAGGGCAGCCTTTATTCAACGAACAGCAGTGTCTATAGTAGCAGTGGGGGCTAGTGCACTAATAGGAAAAACATTAGTAGAAAACTTGCCAAAAGGAGAAGACGCTAAATCAGAGCATAGAAAAACAGAATATATCAGTAATATAAACAAGAAGGAATTTACAGCAAACATTCCAGAAGATTTAACAAGAAAATTAGATGGAGGAATAACGGAAAAAGACAATGTATTATCAGAAATAATAGAACAATATCAAAAACAATATCCAGAATTGACAATAAAAATAGACGATCTAAGCATTATTGAATCTTTTCCAAGCAAATTAATCAAACAAAAAAATGAAGATGGTAGTATTACTTATATAGAAGAAGAAAATCGTAGAGGCGAATTATTAAATAACCAAAAACTAATATGGAATGGAATGGATACACAGGCACAAGATAAGGAACTTTTTAGCACCAATGGAAATTATATAGTAGTGGACGATAACAATAACACAATTATTTATGCCTTAGGGTATATTGATCATAAAATTGTAGATATAGAAGCAAAATATGTAAGAAGTCTTACCACAGGAAAAGAATATAAAGCCACTAAGCAAACACTTAAGATTGATTTTGAAAGTGATGCTAAAAAAGCGAATATGTATATTGACCTAAAAAATAAATTTCAAGAATTACTACAGACAAAGACAAAGAAAAATATGAATAAAGGATTTGAGATAGGGGATTAAAAAAATTATCGATAGAACAGAATAAATGTCTTAGAAAATCATGAAAAGCAAGATAGAAAAAGGAAAGAAACCTATAGTAAATAAATTGCTTTTCAGGAGGAATACAAGTACCAGATAAGGAAAAGAAAAAGAATCAGAAGAAAACACTACTAGATGGGAAATAGATGCAGATAATTATAAAACATAATGTATAAAATTTCCACTCTTTGCAAACAATATGGTTAAAACATATTGAGCAAGGAGTGGAATTTTTTGAAAACAAGCAAAATATTAAAAATAAATGGAACGTTATTAGACAAAAAACAATTAGAAAGCCACCTACAAAAAATAGCCTCTAATCATAATCTAACAAGCCAATCACAAAAAAATACGTATCCTGTACCACAAATGTTAAAAAATTTTAACATAATTGAACAAGTATATCAGCTTTTAAATGAACACTTAAAGCTAGGAATAAGTATACATCCAGCAGGTGAGTGGTTATTAGATAACTTATATATTATAGAAGAAACAGTGAAACAAATTCAGAAAGAATTAACACTAAAAAAATATACAAACCTTGTAGGATTAGCCAATGGAACGTATAAGGGATTTGCTAGAATTTATGTGTTAGCTTCTGAAATTGTAGCTTATACCGACAATAAATTGGAAAAAAAGGAATTAGAAGATTATTTAGCAAGTTATCAAACAAAAAAGACGTTAAGCATGGAAGAAATATGGAATATTGGTATATTTCTTCAGATTGCCATAATTGAAAATATTAGAGAAATTAGTGAAAAAATATATAGCTGCCAAATACAAAAGTATAAAGCAGAGAACATGGTAGAAAGACTAGTAGAAAATAAAGAAAAAAACGAACAGCATTTTAACCATAACCAAACCAAAAAAATAGAGAAAGATATGTTTAATGATATGAAATATCCTTTTATAGAATATATGTCTTATATCTTAAAACGTTATGGAAAAAAAGGATACAGTTATTTAAAAGTACTAGAAGAAACAGTAGAAATGACAGGAACAACAGTGTCAGAAGTAATTAAAAAAGAACATTTTGATATTGCCGTTAGAAAAGTGTCTATGGGAAATAGTATTACCAGTATAAAGAAAATCCAAAGAATAAATTTTTTAGAAATTTTTGAAAAAATTAATGGTGTAGAAGAAATTTTAAGGCAAGATCCAAGTGAAATTTATGAAAAAATGGATGATAAAACAAAAGAATATTATAGAACAAGAATTAAAGAAATAGCAAAAAAAACAAAAATTTCGGAAATCTATATAACAAGGAAAGCCTTAGAACTAGCCAAAAAATCCAATAAGGAAAGTAAACAAGCACATATAGGGTATTATTTAATAGATAAAGGGATCAATCAATTATATGATATATTACAATATACCATGAGTCGACCAATAAGTCCAAAAGATAAAACAAAGGTATATCTATTTGTGGTGATGTTAACTACTATTTTGTTATCATTAGGTATTAGTAGCTGTATAAAATTAAATTGGATAAGTTTCCTTTTATTTTTTATTCCATCTTCTGAAATTGTTATACAAAGCCTGCAATATGGATTAAGTAAAATAGTAAAACCAAAACCAATTCCCAAATTAGACTATTCACAGGGAATTGATCAGCAACATAAAACAATGGTAGTTATTCCTACTGTTTTAAAGTCAAAGGAAAAAGTACAAGAATTAATGAGAAAACTAGAAGTGTTTTATTTAGCTAATCAATCAGAAAATATTTATTTTACGTTATTAGGGGACTGTTCAGAAAGTGATACAAGAGAAGAAGAAATGGATAAAGAGGTGATAGAAGAAGGAGAAAAATTAGTAGAACAATTAAAGGAAAAATATAAACAAAGTAACAATGAAATGACAATATTTAATTTTATTTATAGAAAACGTGCATGGAATGAAAAGGAAGAGTCTTATTTAGGTTGGGAACGAAAAAGAGGAATGCTAACCCAATTGAATCAGTATTTACTAGGAAAAATAAAAAATCCATTTAGAGTAAATACATTAGAAAAACAAAATAGGGAAAAAATAAAATACATTATTACACTAGATGCCGATACAGATTTAGTCTTAAATTCTGCCTTTGAATTAATAGGTGCTATGGCACATATTTTAAATCAACCAGTAATTGACAAAGAGTCGAATATTGTAGTAGATGGTTATGGTATTATGCAACCAAGAATAGGGGTTAATTTAGATATTAGCTATAAAACGTTATTTACCCAAATATTTGCTGGAGCAGGAGGAACCGATTCCTATACAAATGCTATATCAGATACCTACCAAGATAATTTTCAAGAAGGGATTTTTACGGGTAAAGGAATTTATGATTTAGAAGTATATTCCCAAGTACTAGAAGGTCAAATCCCAGAAAATACCGTGTTGAGCCATGATTTATTAGAGGGATGTTATTTACGATGTGGTTTAGTATCAGATATTTTGTTAATGGATGGATATCCTACCAAATACAACAGCTTTATGAATCGATTGGCTAGATGGATTCGAGGAGATTGGCAAATAACTCGATGGATAGGAAGACAAAGCCCTCTAAATTTGCTTTCTCAATATAAAATAATAGATAATCTTCGAAGAAGTTTAACCGAGATATCCATTATTGTGGCTATTATTTATAGTCAAATAATGAGTATAATTCAAACAAAAAGTATGGGATGGAGCATTATCATTATGCTAGGTATAGCTATTTTTCCATATTTACTAGAAGTATTAAATTATGCAATTTTCCGAAAAGAAGGTGAACAAAAACAAAAAACGTTTACTCCTAAGATATCAGGCATAAAAGGTTCAATCTTAAGAGCAATGATTACCTTAGGTTGCTTGCCATATAAGGCTTATGTAGCTGGAAAATCAATTAGTAAAACATTGTATAGAATTTGTGTTACCAAAAAACATTTACTAGAATGGACCACGTCAGAAGAAGCGGAAAAACAAGCAAAGTCAAATTTAATTTCTTATTATAATCAAATGGGTATGAATGTTTTAGCAGGAATAATTAGTATTAGCTTAGGGTTCCTTAAAGCAAATATAGGAGGAGTTATCTTAGGATTATGGTGGATGTTTACGCCAATGGTTATGTGGTATATTAGTAAAGAAAGAGAAAAAATACCAGCAATTGAACAATTAAATAAAGAAGAAAAAGAATATATTTTAGAAATAGGGAAGAAGACATGGAAATATTTTGAGACTTATCTAACACAAGACAATAACTATTTAATACCAGACAATTATCAAGAAGATAGAAAAGAGAAAATTGTATCGAGAACATCTTCTACGAATATAGGATTATCCCTATTAGCAGTTATTTCTGCCTATGACTTACACTATATTAGTGGAGAAAAAGCAATAGAATTAATTCATAAAATTATCAATACGATACAAGAACTAGCTAAATGGAATGGACATCTATATAATTGGTACAATATCAAGAACAAAGAACCTTTGCATCCAAGATATGTATCAACAGTAGATAGTGGAAATTTGGTAGGTTATTTATATGTAACAAAAGCATTTTTACAAGAATATGGACAATCTACAGAAGTGATTGATGTACTAATTAACAATATGGATTTTCGTAAACTTTATCATCAAGAACAACAGATTTTTTCTATTGGTTTTAATTTAGAAGAAAATAAGTTAACCGATTCATACTATGATTTGTTAGCATCTGAGGCAAGACAAGCAAGTCTAGTGGCTATTGCTAAAAAGGATATTCCAAGCAGACACTGGAACCATTTAAGTAGAACATTAACAAATTTTGGGAAATATAAGGGGCTTATTTCTTGGTCAGGAACAGCTTTTGAGTATTTAATGCCAAATATTAATATACCTAAATATGAAGGAAGTTTATTAGATGAGTCTTGTCAGTTTTTGATTAAAACACAAATGGCATATAGTAAAAATTTAAATATACCTTGGGGAATTTCAGAAGCAGCCTTTAATGTAAAAGATCTACAATCTAATTATCAGTATAAAGCTTTTGGTGTTCCGTGGATAGGGTTAAAAAGAGGGTTAGCAGATGATATGGTGGTTTCTAGTTATGGAGGATTTTTAGCTATTACCGAAGTACCAAAAGAAGAGGTTAAAAATTTAAAATGGTTAGAAAAAGAGGGAATGTATGATAAATTTGGTTTTTATGAATCAATTGATTACACACCAGAAAGAGTAGAAAAAGGTAAAAGGACAGCTGTAGTAAAAACATATATGGCACATCACCAAGGATTAATTTTGCTTAGTATTAATAATTTATTTCATGATAAAATTTTGCCTAAACGATTTATGAAAAATCCTGAAATTGAGGCTGTTAGTATACTACTGCAAGAAACCATGCCAGAAACTTCTATTCTTACAAAGGAGAAAAAGGAGAAGGTTGAAAAATTGAAATACAAAGATTATGAAAATTATATACAAACGACTTACAATAAGATAGATGAGAGGTTAATAACAGGAAATGTTATTTCTAGTGGAGATTATATCGTAGCAATGAATCAAAAAGGACAAGGAGTAAGTAAGTATAAAGATATCTATATTAATCGATTTAAACCAACAGACGATTATGCTCAAGGTATTTTCTTTGTTGTTAAAAATATAAAAACTAAACAAATTTGGAGTTCTAATTATGCTCATAATGATCATAAAGCAAACCAATATCAGATTAGTTTTATGCCAGATAGAGATGAGCAAGAAATCATCAATGGGAATATAAAAACAAAAATTAAAACAACCATAAGTTCTAATCAACCAGTAGAATTAAGAAGAATGATAGTAGAAAATCAGGGAAATGATGAAGAAATATTAGAAATAACCTGTTATTTTGAGCCAGTCCTATCAAAAAAAGAACAAGATTATTCTCATCCAGCATTTAATAATTTATTTTTAATTCCCCAATTAGAGGAACAGACCAATAGCATTATAGTAAAAAGAAAAAATAGAGAAGCAAATGCTCCCCAGTTTTATTTAGGAGCAAACTTATCCACAAATAGTGAAACAATTGGGGATTTCGAGTACGAAATTAATGAAGAAAAGTTTATGGGAAGGGGAAATTTAGGAATTCCTCATCAAATTAAACATTCCATCCCCTTTTCTAAAAAAATAGGATTAGTTACAGAACCAATTGTGGCATTAAAAAGAACCATAAAAGTAAAGCCACAAGAGGAGTCAGTAATAGATTTTATTTTATCTGTTCATGAAGAAGAAAAGCAAGCAATTGAAAATATCAAAAAATATCAATCTGTACAAAATGTAACCAAAGAATTTGAATTATCTAAAGCAAGAGTAGAAGCAGAAAGCCGATACTTAAATAGAAAAGGTAATGATATAGCCATTTATCAAAAAATGTTATCCTATATTGTTTTTGATAATCCAGTAAAAGCACAAATGTTAGATAATAAAAAGAAAGAGGAAAATTATTATCAAAGTGATTTATGGAAATATGGTATATCAGGAGATTTACCAATTATTTTGGTAAAAGTACGAAATGTAAATGATGGCTATGTTGTTAAAGAAGTATTAAAAGCTTATGAATTTTTTCGAATGAAGAATATAGAAACAGAAGTAGTTATTTTAGATGAAGAAAAACATAGTTATGAAAATTATGTAAAAGAGGAAATAGAAAGTGGTATTTTAAATCATCATATGGGTTATCTAAAAAACCAAAGAGGAGGAATCTTTACTTTAAATAAAGGTGAAATACACAAAAAAGATATATCCTTACTCGAATTTGTAGCAACAATCATAATTGATAGTGACAAAGGTGGATTACAAAGCAATATGAAAGAATTAGAGGAGAATTATCTAGAAAAATATGAAATAATTGGAGAAAAAGTACAAAAGCCAATAACCATGGAAGAAGAAAAAGAAGATAGGAATATATCAGATCATCAAAATGAATTGAAATATTATAATGAATATGGTGGTTTTTCACCAGATGGTAAAGAGTATTTGATAAGAGTAAATCAACAAAATCGATTGCCTACTGTGTGGACACATATTATGGCAAATGAGAAGTTTGGAACAACCGTTACAGAAAGCATGGGAGGATATAGTTGGTATAAAAATTGCCGATTAAATAGAGTATCTAGTTGGGGAAATCAACCAAGTTATGATATTCCATCTGAAGTAATTTATCTAAAAGATGAAGAAAGCCAAAAAGCATGGTCATTAGGTTTAAACCCAATGCCAGATGATAAAAACTATCATATTGTTTATGGTTTTGGTTATTGTCAATATACGCATAAAAGTAAAGGAATTGAACAAGAATTAGAACTATTTGTACCAAAAGAAGATAGTTGTAAAATTGGAATTTTAACATTAAGAAATACTACACCTAATCGAAAAAGATTAACATTATATTATTATCTTAAACCAGTTATCGGAGAAGATGAAATAAAATCAAATGGATATATTGATTTGCATTTTGATGTGAATAATAATTTGTTACAAGCGAGAAATTTATATCGAGAAGAGATGGAACAAACCAGAATATATGTTTCTTCTAGTGAAAAAATAAAATCTTATACAGGAGATAAAAATTTCTTCTTAGGAGAAGGCGGTATAGCTAATCCACAAGCATTAAAAAAAGTGTCCTTAAACAATCAAAATTCGTTAGGAAAAAAAGCTTGTATAGCTTATGAAATTGAGATAGAATTAGAAAGTTTTGAAAATAAAGAAATTTCTATTATATTAGGAGCAGAAGAAGAGGAAATGGACTGCAAAAATATAGCGTATAAATATCAAAAGGTAGCTAATTGTAAACAAGAGCTTAATACAGTTAAGAATTACTGGCGAGACTTTTTAGGAAGAGTACAAGTTTATACACCTTTAGAATCAACCAATATATTGTTAAATGGTTGGGTAGTTTATCAAATCATAAGTAGTAGATTAATAGGAAAAACAGGATATTATCAATCGGGAGGAGCTTATGGATTTAGAGATCAACTGCAAGATACCTTAGGACTAAAATATTTAGAACCAGATATAATGAAGAACCAAATTATCAAACATAGTAAACATCAATTTATAGAAGGAGATGTAGAACATTGGTGGCATGAAGAAAACCAAAGAGGAATTAGAACTAGATTCTCCGATGATTTACTATGGTTAGCCTATTTAACAATTGAATATATTCATTTTACAGGAGATAGAAGTATTCTAGATATCCAAACCTCTTATGTAGAAGGCGTACCACTAGAAGAAAATCAAGACGAAAGATATGAAAAGTTTTTACCAGGAAAACAGGAAGGAACAATTTATGAACATTGTATCAAAGCCATTGAAAGAAGTCTAAATTTCGGGGAGAACGGGCTACCTAAGATTGGTTCAGGTGACTGGAATGATGGATTTAGTACGGTAGGAAATAAGGGCAAAGGAGAGAGTGTTTGGTTAGGTTTTTTCTTAAGTCTAATTTTAGAGCATTTCCAATCTATCTGTCAAGAAAGAGGAGATGAATTATTAGCACAAAAATATGAGACAATAAGAAATCAATTGAAAAAAGCACTCAATACAAACGGATGGGATGGTAGATGGTATAAAAGAGCATTTATGGATGATGGAAATGTTTTAGGAAGTATGGAGAACGAAGAATGTAGAATTGATAGTATTGCACAAAGCTGGAGTGTTATCTCAAAAGTAGGGGATAATGACAAAAAATATATCTCGATGGAAAGTCTAGAAAATCACTTGATTGATCGAGAAAATGGCATCATCAAATTATTAGATCCTCCTTTTGAAAAAAGCAAATTAGAACCAGGGTATATTAAAGCGTATTTGCCAGGAGTAAGAGAAAATGGAGGACAATATACACATAGTTCCGTTTGGGTCATTATTGCAGAAGCTATGTTAGGATTTGGGGATAAAGCTTTAGAATTATATCGTATGATTAATCCTATTGAACATGCTAGAACCAAGGAAGCTAGTAAAAAATATAAAGTAGAGCCATATGTAATTGCAGCAGATATTTATGGAACAGGAAATTTAGCAGGAAGAGGGGGATGGACATGGTATACTGGTTCAGCAAGTTGGTATTATAAAGCTGGAATTGAGTATCTGCTAGGGCTTAAAGTAGAAGAAGGTTTCTTAAAGATAGAACCTTGTATTCCTAAAGATTGGAAAGAATATCAAATGAAGTATCAGTATAAAGAAAGCAGTTATCATATTATGGTTAAAAATTTAGCAGGAAAGAATGGGTTTGTCTATGGTAGCAGCAAAGTTTTTCTAAATGGCAGTGAGGTAGATAACTTAATTAAGTTAGATGGTAGTAGAAATAACTATCAATTAGAAATTATACTTTAAAATAGAAAATCCTATCATCCAACAGAGGATGATAGGATTTTTGGGCTAAATATAATACACGGTTTATTCTAAATGATAAAAATTTTTAAATTCATAGCCTTGTTCTTTTAAATACTGAATCGAATCTCTTAAAATAGAAGGCGTATCATTAACATCAGAAGTATCATGCATAAGAATAACAAGAGTACCTTTGTTTTTAGCAGATTTTTTTAAATTTTTTAATAATTGGGCAGAACTATATTTTTTCACGGAATCATTATTTAGACAATTCCAATCAATATAAGTATAATTCATATCAGAAAGGAGTTTAGCTGCTTCTTTTTTCTTTGTTTTATAATTGGCAGACATATAGCCATTAGGAAAACGAAACACATGAGAACAATAATTTTCTACACCAATTGCTTTTCCAATTTCAATATCAGTATTTTTTACTTCAGAAATAAAATGTTCAGAACTCTCATACAATTTATGATTATCATGAGAGTAACCATGATTAGCAAGATAATGTCCTTCATCATAAGCCCTTCTTACCAATTCAGGATGTTCTTTAACATGTTTACCAACAACAAAAAACGTAGCCTTGACTTGTTCTTCGTTTAAAATGTCTAATATTTTTCCTGTAGCTTTTATAGTTGGTCCATCATCAAATGTAAGATAGGCAATTTTTTCTTCCTGTTTGGTTAACATAGCGATTTTTTCTTTTAACGATTCTTCTACCATACAATTGGTTGTTAAGGTGATAGCAAAAGAAGAAGGCTGATGAATATAGAAAAACAAAGAAGAGAAAATTAGACAAAGTATCATAATAGACAATAAAACTTTTTTGTTTAAAAGAATAATTTTCATATTGACTCCTTAGCATAAATATATGAAAGTATAGAAAAAAAATGACAAGGGATAAAAGACAAAAACGATATGTTATGACATATCGTTTTTTATCATAAAGATTTTTATTTTCATTCAAGAACAGCATTAGCTTCTTCACGAGTAATATATTCATAATCAACCATTTTATTTAATACATGTTTTTGACGCTTTTTAGCTAAGTCAGGATTAACAGTTGGTGCATAAACAGAAGGTGCATTAGGAACACCTGCTAACATACTAGCTTCTGATAAAGTTAAATCTTTTGGGGATTTTTGGTAATAACCTTGACTAGCTTCATAAATACTATAATATCCATCACCAAAATAAGAAGAATTAACATATAAAGCGAAGATTTCATCTTTGCTATAATTTTTTTCTAAGTCATAAGCGGCAAAAATTTCACCTAATTTTCGAAGTATATTTTTATCTTGATTAAAGACGATATTTTTGGCTACTTGTTGGGTAATAGTACTTCCTCCCTCATCAAATTCACCATCACGAATATTTGTATAAAATGCTCGAGCAATGCCAATTGGGTCAATAGCACCATGATGATAGTATCTATGATCTTCAACAGCAATAACAGCATGAATATAGTTTTGCGGTAATTGGTCAAAAGGGGTAAAGTTTTCTTGTTTAGTAATTTCTTCCACTCTAGATAGTAATGGTCTTTCTCTTAAGGCATTAGTGTAATAATTAAAACCAATCATAAAAAGGACACTAATGACTAAGATAGAGATAATAAATAATATCATAACGATCTTTTTTAATAATTTCATAAAAACCTCTCTTCTTTCTACATTATATAACAAATATTGAATGAAGGGAATAGGATTCATAAAAAATTAAGATATGTTGGTAACCATATAGAAGAGAAAAAATCTATCTTTACAAAAAAGTATACATATGATACAATACCAAATAATAAGATATAAGTATATCTTATTATATAGGAATACCTAAAAGAGGTGAAAATATGATAAAATTTACTAAGATGCAAGGGCTAGGGAATGATTATGTCTATATGGATGCCATCCATCAAAACATAGAAAACGAATCATCTCTAGCTCAATTTGTTAGTGATAGACACTTTGGCATAGGTTCAGATGGGTTAATTTTGATTGCTAAAAGTGAAATAGCAGATTTTAAGATGAGAATGTTTAATGCAGATGGCAGTGAAGCAGAAATGTGTGGAAATGGCATAAGATGTGTAGGAAAATTCGTATATGATAAAGGGTTAACACAAAAAAATACCATAACGATTGAAACCTTAGCAGGGGTAAAAACATTAACATTGAATCTCCAAGAAGGAACAGTTAACACCGTTCGTGTAGATATGGGAGAACCTATTTTAGCACCAGAAGAAATTCCTGTTATGGCAATAGAAAAACCAGTACAAAATTTAACCGTAAAAGCACTAGATAAAGAATTTACCTTTGCCTGTGTATCTATGGGAAATCCACATGCGATTACGTTAGTAGAAGATACTGAGCATTTTGACGTAGAGAAATATGGGAAGATTTTAGAAACAGCTTCTGTATTTCCTAACAAAACAAATGTAGAATTTGTAGAAATTCAAGATAAAGAACACATGAAAATGAGAGTTTGGGAAAGAGGTGCAGGAGAAACATTGGCTTGTGGAACAGGGGCATGTGCTACTGCGGTTGCATGTCACTTAAAGGGACTAACCAATAGGCACGTTTACATAGAATTACTAGGAGGAACCCTAGAAATTGAATGGAGTCAAGAAGACAACCATGTATATATGACAGGACCAGCGGTTACTGTATTTGAAGGAGGAATAGAATGAGTTTAATTAATGAGAATTTTTTAGCCTTACAAGATAGTTATCTTTTTTCAACTATAGCCAAAAAGGTAGCAAAGTATACAGAAGAAAATCCAGAAAAGGAAATCATAAAATTAGGAATTGGAGATGTTACTAGACCAATTGTTCCAGCATGTTTAGAAGCTATGCATAAAGCGATAGAGGAAATCGGAACAACAGAAGGATTTAAAGGATATGGACCAGAACAAGGTTACCAATTTTTAAGAAAAGCGATTGTAGAAAATGATTATAAAGCTAGAGGGGTTACCATTCAAGAGGATGAAATTTTTGTATCAGATGGAGCAAAATGTGATTGTGGCAATATTGTTGATATTTTTGCACAAAACAATAAAGTGGCCATTACGGATCCAGTTTATCCAGTCTATTTAGATACGAATATCATGTCAGGAAGAAACATTACTTATTTACCAGTAACAGAAGAAAATGATTTCATACCAGAATTACCAAAAGAAAAAGTAGATATGATTTATCTATGTTTTCCTAACAATCCAACAGGTACAGTTCTAACAAAAAAGGAATTAAAAAAATGGGTAGACTATGCTAAAGAAAATCAATCCATTATTTTATATGATTCTGCTTATGAAGCATTTATTACAGAGAAAGATATACCACATACCATTTATGAAATAGAGGGTGCTAGAGATGTTGCCATAGAGTTTAAAAGTTATTCGAAAACAGCTGGATTTACAGGAGTGAGATGTGCATATGTTGTTATACCAAAGACAGTAAAAGGATTAACGAAAGCAGGAGAAGAAGTAAGTTTAAACCAATTATGGAATCGTAGAACTTGTACTAAATTTAATGGCGTATCTTATATCGTACAAAAAGCAGCAGAAGCAACGTATTCAAAAGAAGGGAAGCAGCAAATAAAAGATAATATTAACTTTTATTTACAAAATGCTAATATAATAAAAGAAGGATTAGAAAAACTAGGATTTACTGTTTATGGAGGTGTGAATTCACCTTATATTTGGTTAAAAGTACCAAAAGGAATGACATCATGGGAATTTTTTGACAAGTTATTAGAAGAGGTGAATATAGTTGGTACACCAGGAAGTGGATTTGGTTCACATGGAGAAGGGTATTTTAGATTAACGGCCTTTGGCACAAGAAAAAATACAATCCAAGCAATGGAAAGAATGCAAAAACTTTGGAATACATCAAGGTAAAAGATATCCATGTAAAAGATAAAGAGGGTTCATTTTTGGATACCCTCGTTATTTTTTATGTTGATGGATCCAAAACAGAATTTTCCTCTTGTGAGGTAATTGTTCCTATATTATCTATAATAAAAGTATATTTATTATGAATAGTGACTATTACAGGAAAGTCAGTAGAATTAATAATGCAACCATCAATTTTACTTAATTGAATGTTTAATTTGTTTATATCTAACAATCCATTTTCATTAAAACTTCCCCATACAGCAATTTTTACTTGCTCTTCTGCATCTGCTTTTTCTGTTAACATTTTAGCTGTTTTAGACTTAGTCAATATAGCATTTTTGCCAGTTAAAGCAGTAATAGATATGGTAGCTAAAATCAATAATACCAAAATGGTTATTACCAAGGCTATCAAAGTAATTCCTTTTCTATTTGTTAAATTTATCATTTTTTTTCCTCCCTATTTTTTTATCATTTTTCTAAGTTTAAATTAACATTATTTTATGGCAAATTTTTTATTATGTCAATACTAAGATAACTTGGATTTTCTATTTTTTTTGCTTAGTAACAAAACAAAAATTCGATAAAATACTTGACTTTTTTATTTAGTGTGGATATAATGTAAAAAAAGAAAAGGAGAGAAAAATGAAAGAAGAATTTTTAGCTAAATTAAAAACAGTAAAAAGAGAAGGAATAGAAGAACTAATTCATTTTTTAGAGAAATCAGACTTTTTTATTGCACCAGCAAGTACAAGGTTTCATGGTGACCATGAAGGAGGACTAGTAGAACATAGTTTAAAAGTATATGAAATTTTAAAACATAAAGTGCAAAATAGCATTTTACCAATTGATATAGCAGAAGAATCCATCATAATTATTGGTTTATTACATGACATTTGTAAAACCAACTTCTATAAAGTAGATTATAGGAATGCTAAAAATGCATTAGGTGTTTGGGAAAAGGTACCCTATTATACCATAGATGATACGATACCATATGGACATGGGGAGAAATCAGTCATGATGATAACAGAATACATGAAACTAACCCCAGAAGAAAAATATGCCATTCGTTGGCATATGGGATATACAGAACCAAAGGAAAATTATAATGCAATTGGTAGCAGTTACGCCAAATATCCAATTGCTTTATTAGCACATGAAGCAGACTTAGAAGCAACATATTTTTATGATACATAACATTAACCATAGAAAGGAAATACAAATGTTAGCATATATTAAAGGAACCCTAGAAATGAAAATGACAGAATATCTGGTAATCGATGTAGGAGGATTAGGTTATAAAATATTCATGTCAGAAGCAGGAATGGAAAAAGTAGGAAATATAGGAGACAACATAAAAGTACATACTTACTATAAAGTAAGGGAAGATGATATTAGTATTTTTGGATTTAACACATTAGAAGAATTAAAAATGTTTGAATTATTAATTAGTGTAAGTGGTGTAGGAGCAAAAACAGCACTAAGCATGTTAGCTGTATGTGAGCCATCTGAATTTGCACTGGCTGTCATCTCAGAAGATATAAAAACACTAACAGGAATTCCAGGAATTGGAGCAAAATCAGCACAAAGAATTATTTTAGAATTAAAAGATAAAATAACAAAAGAGCAACAAATAGAAAAAATCAATAAACAAGTCAAAGAAAAAGTAGAAGACAAAATACAAGAAGCCATGGAAAAAAACCATAAAATAACAGAAGCAATGTCAGCACTTCAAGTTTTAGGGTATAATAAAAAAGAAATTGAAAAAGCCTTCACACAATTAGATAAAGATGTACAATCAACCGAAGAATTAATAAAGAAGGGGTTAAATCTTTTAGGAAAATAATTTTGCAGATGGAGGAAAAAATGAATCAGAATGAGCCACTAGCTTTTCGTATGAGACCAAAGACATTGGAAGATTATGTAGGACAAGAACATGTAATTCGGAAAAGATAAAATTTTATATAGAACCATTCAGGCAGATAGATTATCCAGTATCATTTTATTTGGACCTCCTGGGTGTGGAAAAACATCATTAGCTAGAGTTATTAGTGAAACGACCAAATATAAATTTTATAAAATAAATGCAGTAACTTCAGGCGTATCAGAGATCAAGAAAGTAGTAGAAGAAACAAAGAATTTTATGTTGAACCCAACAGGAAAAAGTATTTTATTTATTGATGAAATTCATAGATTTAACAAATTACAACAAGATGCTCTACTTCCTTACGTGGAAAATGGAACAATTATTTTAATAGGGGCGACCACAGAAAATCCATATTTTGAAGTAAATAAGGCGTTAATTTCAAGGTCAATGGTCATTAAACTAAATCCATTGACAGAAAGTGATATTTTTAATGTGTTGAAAAGTGCACTAGAGAAAAAAGAAGGATTAGGCGAATATAACATAAAAATAGAGGACGAAACGTTAAAAAAGATAGCTATAATTAGTAATGGAGATGTAAGAACAGCCCTTAATGGTCTAGAAGTAGCAACATTAACAACCCCTATACGGTGAAGATGGTTATATTCATTTAACACCAAAAGAGGTTCAAGATAGCATGCAAAACAGAAAAGCTATTTTTGACAGAAACGGAGAACAACATTATGATAATATCAGTGCATTCATTAAATCCATGAGAGGTTCTGATCCAGATGCGACAGTGTTTTATTTAGCTAGAGCAATTAATGGAGGAGAAGACCCTTTATTTTTAGCAAGAAGAATCGTAATTTGTGCGTCAGAAGATGTAGGAATGGCAAATCCACATGCTTTAGTGGTAGCCAATAGTGCTATGCAAGCAATTCATATGATAGGTATGCCAGAGGCAAGAATTTTATTATCAGAAGCAGCTATATATGTAGCTACATCACCCAAATCTAATGCATCCTATATGGCTATTAATAAGGCATTAGAAGATGTAACGACCAAAGATACAGGAGAAATTCCTATGCACATCCGAAATGCACCAGTAGAAAAAATGAAAGAACTAGGTTATAGCAAAGGATATTTATACCCACATGACTTTCCAGGAAATTATGTAGAGCAACAATATTTACCAGATAAAATGTTAGGAACAAAGTACTATAGTCAGACAAAAAACGAATAAAACAATTAAAAATGGAAAACCTACTAAAAAGTAGGTTTTTATTATGATAAAAAAAGTGATAATTGGTTTTTTAGCAGGCATAATCAGTGGTTTATTTTCAACTGGTGGAGGAATGATATTAGTACCTGCATTTATGTATATATTAAACGTTGATGCAACAAAAGCACGAGGAACGTCTGTATTTTGTATCTTACCAATGGTAATTACCAGTAGTTTTTTCTATTATCAAGGAAACTTTATTCATTGGGAAATAGCCATTTTGTGTGCAATAGGAGGATCTATTGGAGGATTTATTGGGGCAAAATTATTAAAGAAATTGCCAGAAAAAATCATGAAAATAGCATTTACTATTTTTTTAATTTATGTATCTTATCGAATGCTGACATAAAAAACATAAGTCTGTATGGTAAGGAGGAAACATGACAGAAGTATTCATTGGTATTTTATCTGGAATTGTAAGTGGAACAGGAATGGGAGGAGGAACGATTTTAATTTTTCTTCTTTCTTGTATATTAGGGATAGAACAACATATAGCACAAGCAACCAATTTGATATTTTTTATTCCTACAGCAGTAGTAGCCATCATTGTCAATTTAAAAAATAAGAATATAGACGTCAAATTGGCTATATTCATATCTATATGGGGAATTTTAGGAGCTATTATTGGAGCTAATCTATCTATTCATATCGAGGTGAAAATGTTGAAAAAATGTTTTGGCATTTTTTTAATCATAATTGCTATGAATGAAATATATTCCATTGTTAAATTATATAAAAAACAGTATAAAAACGGTAAAAAAGAGAAGAATAAAAGTACAACAAAAAAGATGATAAATCCTTAAAATAAAGGTTAGTGGGGGTGAAGAGATGAAATTTGTTAAAGGTATTATGATTGGTGGACTTATTACAACAGGGTTGATGATGATGTATACAGAAAATGATATGATGAATAAAAAGAAATTAATGAAAAAAGGGAAGCAAATAGCTAAAAAAATAGGGATTATGTAAAAAATATCATTGTATACCATAAAAAAATTGCCAAAATTCTTTTGGCAATTTTTTAATTACTTACATTCAGGTTTTTCAAAACATTCATTTTCACATTTATCACATTTATCATGTTCATCAATAAAGCAATCACATTTATCGCAGTTATCACCTTTTAAGCATTTTCCTTCATGGTGACATTTAGCACAAATTTTAATTTTTTTGGTGTCATTTACCCAAATTTGAAGAGCATATTCTTTTCCAGGGCAAAGAGGTCCAAAAACAAATTCTCCTTCTTTATCAGTAAAAGTATGACCAATTGGTCTTCTTTCTTCTTTACCATGCTCACAAACTACTTCCACTAATTTTACAACAGCATTACATACAGGTTCTTTAAAACAATTTTTTACTACTCCATAAATAACATCACGATTGTCTTCTGTCAATAGAAAAAAGTACTATATAGAATTAAATAAAAAATATCTCCATGTTATAATCTTTATCAAGTATTATATAATCAATCACAGATAACCAAATTCTTCTTTTTTGCATTCTATTAAAGTTATTATATTCCGAAAGAAAATTATTGTTTATAATTGATTTTAGTGTGTCTAAGTTATTGTCAGAAATATTGATTCCGATTTTTTCTTGTTGATTATACGTTTCTTCTAGTTGAGAAACGTATTCTTTATAATCTTTTTCATAATCTTCTATTCTTATCAAATCCCTAATATATAATTCTTTAAGTTTTGATAATTTATTTTCTAGTGAAGAGATTTCTTTTGACATATCCATTTGTTTGTAATGATTTTCTTTGTATTCATAATTAGCTATATATTTTTTTAGTTGAGGAATAAATTCTCGTAAAAGTTTTTCTTCTACTTTTATTTCGTTAAAATTTGTTTTACAAGAACATTTTTGAGCTAAGTGATGTCTTTTACATATATAATAATATTTAGAACTTTCACAGTTTTTTGAGTAGAATTTTCCTCCTAACGTATAACCACATTCAGCACATTTAAGTAAGCTTTGAAAAATATATCCGCCAGAATTACTTTCACTTTTCTTTCTTGCATTCTTTTTTAATAATCTTTGTGTATTTTCAAATACTTGTTTGTCAATTATTGCTTGACAAAAATTATCAATATCTCCATATCTAGTTTCCTTAATACCAATATACAATTTGTTTGTCAGGATCCTATATGCCCTCATATAATTTAGTTGTAGTTCTGGATATTTTAAATCAAGTTTTTGAAATGTTTGATAAGCACTAGTTGTTTCTTTATAAAATTGGAACGCATCTAATATTATTTGCTTTTTATCTTCATCAATAATTAATTTTTTATCTTTTCTTTTTAAACCGATTGGGATTTTTCCACTAATCAATTCTTTATTTTCAGTTTTAGTTTTGAAAACACTTCTAATTCTCTCAGAAGTTTGAGCAGACTCATTTTCAGCTACAGAAAGCATAATATTTATATGTAGTCTTCCATTTGCTGTAGAACTATCATATTTTTCAAATACTGTTTGCCAAAATACACCATTTTCATCTAGTATATCTAAAATTTTATAATAGTTTCTTACACCACGAGAAAGCCTATCAAGTTTTGTAATAAGTATTCTATTTATTTTGCCTTGTTCTACGTCTTTTAAAAGTCTTTGTAAAGCAGGTCTTTTTAAATTAGTAGCAGAAAAACCATCGTCTTCATATATACTATAAATATGAAGATTATTTGCCAGAGCATATTTCGTTAATTCTTCTCTTTGAGTTCTTAAACTATCTCCATTTATAGCTTGTTCTTCGGTACTAACTCTGACGTATAAAGCTACTTCTTCTGTATTATTTATATTTTTCATACTATTACTCCTTTTAAATATTTCCCTGATAAGATATTACCTTTCCTATAATCTTTATAGAAATTTCTTCTGGATTATATATTTGAATATTATGTTCTGGATTTGTTGACATAGGTTGCAATATAACTAAATTGTTTTCTCTTTTAAACCTTTTAACAGTAGCATCATCTCCATTAATAGCTACAACACCAATTTCATCATTTTCCAAATCGTTTTGCTTCTGTACTAAAACCAAATCACCATCATTGAACTTTAAATTCATGCTGTCTCCTTGCACTTTTAAATAAAAATATTCAAAATTTGATTTTAATTTAGAAGATGGAGCAAAAGCATGCCCTTCCAAATTTTCTACTGCTAATAAAGGAAGTCCAGCACTAATTTTTCCTAAAACAGGCAATTCTACAATTTTATCTAAAGTAGGGAAAACATTAGACGTTTTATTTTTAACATATTTTTCGTCACTCCATCCAGCTAAATAAATAGGAGAAACATTTAAAAATTCTGCCAACTTAAAAATATTACTCATTTTTAAATCTTTAATATCTCCATTTATATATCTATATATAGTGCTGATATGTATGCCAGTTCCTTTAGAAATTTTTTCTGCGTCTGTATTGTTTTCATATATAGTATCATTTAGTCTTTTCTTAAAAAGAGCTATTTCATCGTTCATATAAATCACTCCTATCTTTAGTATTATA
Source organism: uncultured Clostridium sp. (assembly GCA_947568535.1). Classification (GTDB taxonomy): domain Bacteria; phylum Bacillota; class Clostridia; order TANB77; family CAG-508; genus CAG-269. The sequence goes on from CANOPF010000014.1 coordinate 28,525, forward strand.
CCTTATTTTTTGCATTAATGCAAATTTTTTTAAAAAAAATAAAAAAAATTTTCAAAAATGCTTGACAAAAAATCTAGGAAAATATATAATCGCATTAACGCGAAAGAAGGTGATGAAAATTGGAATTAGATTTGCAAAAAATAAGAGGTAGGATTGCAGAAAAAAATATAAAGCAAGAAGAATTATCTAAAGAATTAGGAATAACAGTTCAAGCATTGGGAAATAAACTCGCCAATAGAAGAGACTTTAAGCATAGTGAATTAACAAAGATTTTTACTAAATTGCAAATCACTAAAGAAGAATTGCCTATTTTTTTTAAATTATAATTCGCATTGAAGCGAAAAAAGAAATAAAGACAAACCATACGAATAGAGTTAAGGAGAGGTGGTGGTTTTGGAAAAACAAGACAAAACAATTTTTACATTAGAGCATGCACAAATTTTTTATCAAACTTTTGCAGAAATAGAAGCGGAAATACACGCACCAAATATAGAAGTAATTGCAAAGGTAGAAAGAATAACTAAATAGGAGGAAACTAATGAAAAAGATTAAGAAAAGGCTATTAACAGCAATGTTATACACAATTTGTTGGCGGAATGTGGACAAGCATGTTAGTGTTTGGATTTTTACAAAATACGATTTATTAGGGGAATCAGATTGAATAAAATAAAAGATTTTAGAAAAAAAAGAAATTTATCTCAAGGTGATATAGCAAAAATTATGGAAGTGAAACAAAATACAGTATCCCAATGGGAAAATGATACGAGAACACCAAGCGTAAAACAAGGATTGAAATTAGCAGAAATTTTAGAGACAACGGCAGAGGAATTATACAAATAGAAAATACTAACCATAGCGTCAATATGATTAGTATCTTCCCACAATTTTTTTATCTTAAACTCTTGCAATTAATATTTAGTCCAAGCTGTAGAACCAGTTTGTACGACATGGAGGTCGCCCGTTTATAGCTCGTCAGCTTCTCATAGTTTATAGACAATGGAAGTCTTGCCAGTTTATACGACATAGTCGGTCATTCTCCCAGCCAGTATTCAATCAATATTATGTTTGACGCCCATAACTTCTATGAAAGCCCTAGTACTTAATCAGTAATGGTTCTGATATATGTAAATGTTAAATACCCCATAACAACTAGAATTTTAATTCAGATAGTATCCACCGTCTAAAATTAATTTTTAAGAAACAGGGTAAACTCAATATTTTTGTCAAGATACATCAATCCTTTCATAATTAAATTTACCCATAAGGGTTTATGTAATAAGGATAATATATCACAAAAAGAGATAAAAGTAAATAGCAACAAGTACAAGCTACACGAATAGGAATTAAGAAAGGAGCTGGTCTTATGAAGAAAGAGTATAAAATAACAAGACATTTTGTTGAAACTACGGAAGAAGAAAAAGAAGAAATTTATGAGCAAATTGCAAACATTTTTATAAGAATGGCTCAGAAAGAAATGGAGAAGAACAACCAATCCAAATAAAGAAGGAGGAGAGAAGATGGAAATATTAAAAAATGTTCAAATAGTATTTAGACTATTATCTGAACATAGAAAAATTGCATTATTTGTGACTGTTGTTGTTTTCACAATACTTAATGTATTTTTTAACATTTTTATAACTAACAAATATAGTTCTAAGGTTAAGCAAAATACAAATAAAAAGAAAAAAGTTTTTAATATTTTCAAGGGATAAAAAATTCGTAAATAAAATATTAAGATTAAATTGCAAACAACAAATTATTGTAGAAAAAATTCCAAGATAAAAAGAGCAATCAAGCCAAAACACAAAATCGTTTTCTTCATATTTTTTACGAAGAAACTTATAGCAAGAAGAAGCAGATGCTACAGTAATAGCAACTATTAAACTGGCAATTATATTGTCTAATATATTATTTAAATTCATAAACTCACCACCTTTCGACACGATTATATCACAGGTGGAAACAAAAGAAAAGGAGGATTAAAAGATGAAAAAGCTTAAAAAGACACTATTACAAGCACTATTATACACAATTTGTTGGCGGAATGTGGACAAGCATGTTAGTGTACAGCATTATGACAGCTACTACGTTAAATTAAAAGGAGGTATGAAATGAAGATAGTTAAACAAATGAATTTTTTAGTAACTATTTCTCGGCAAATGTACAACTGAGACAGATATTTTGCAATTGTTTGACTTTGGCTTTTCTAAAGAAAAAGTAATTAGAAAATACAAAAAGGATAATAAATTAGACGATAAAGAGGCAAGAGGCATGGTAGAAAGAACTTTATTTAAAAGAATCCAGGAAAGGAGACGAAAGAGATGTTTATAACAAAAAAATTACATAACAAAATAGTAGAAGCAAAGAAAAGAGAAATAGAACAACTAAAAAAAGAAAATAAAGAACTAAAACAAATTAGAATTTTGGAAGTTAGAAATAATACAAAGATATTGGAACAAAATAACAGGAAAACAAAATTAATAAATAGCATTAAAGAAATATTAGAAATTAATAAATATAACAGAGTAGATGTAGCGCTAGAAAAAATAAAAGAACTAGTTCGCGACTACCAATCTAAAACTAGTTCATAAGTGAATATAGGATTTCTATTCAATTATATCAAATATATGTAACTGTGTCAAACCCCACTAAGTGGGGAGACAGATTACACCTCTTCCAAGGGGAATCTGTCAGGGTGCAGAAGGATCTCAATTTCCTCTTGGGAAATCCCCCTCTCCAGAAGAAAGAAAACAATGTCTTCTTCTGTCATCTTTTTCGCCTCCCTTCTACAGGTGGCGAAAGGACAATCGTCCTTTCTGGGTTTACAGTTACATGAAATAATTATATCACAATCAACATAAAAAGTCAAAAATAGAAAACATACAGCACAATCAAAAGAATATATTGATAAGTATAAATTACCTTTGTTCTATTGCAGTTGTGATAATACATAAACACAACACGATGGCTTTTAACGGTTGTGCCGTACAACAACCGTATTTATAAAAAATATTAAGAGGAAATAAAAATGAAAAAAAATTTTATATATAAATAATGAAGAATCAGGAGAATTAGGAAAGCCAGTATTTAAAGATAGCTTAGGAAAACAATTATATGTAGGAGATATAGTTCATACAATAAGAAAATCAGTATCTAATATCAATATTGTTACAAAGAATTGCATATACGGCTGGGGAAGTTTAACATATAATGGAAATCTTAATAAAGTATCAGCATATAAAATCATAAATTACACACAAATAGATAATTTAGATGAAAAAATTCTAAGAAAATTAATGCATAAAATAGAAACTAAAATTTCGCAATCAAAAGAAATGACAATGTCAGAAATAGAAAAAGAATTAGGATATTCTATAAAAATAATCAAAGAAGATTAAACAACTAGGGCAGACAACAAACTGCCCTAAATTATACGAAAGGAATGGTAAACATGAAAGGCTGGATAAGTATACATAGGCAATTACAAGAGCATTGGATCTGGAAAAGCAAAGAGCCTTTCGACAAGAGAAGTGCATGGATAGATTTACTTATGTTAGTAAATTATCAAAAAGAAAAAGTAGAGCTTGATAATGCATTTATAGAAGTGGAAAGAGGACAAAGGATAACTTCATTAGAGAAATTAGCTAAAAGGTGGAAATGGTCAAGGCATAAAGTAAGTGATTATTTAAACCAACTGGAACAGGACAAGATGTTGGTACAGATTAGGGACAGCAAAAAAACTCTTGTAAGCATTGAAAACTATGATAAATATCAAATCATAATAGAAAACTCGGACATGTCCAAGGACATGCATAAGGACATGTCCCGGACAGGTAACGGACACAAACAATAATAATAACAATATATATATTACTTTATTAAATAAATATAAAGCAAAAATCGAGCAAGAAGAAGCAAGCAGAAAAATGCACATTATAACAGAATGTCAGAATAGCTCTGATTATGAACTATTGACTTTAGAGGAACAAGATAAACTATTCTACGATTTGATGAGTGTAGATAAAAGATTTAAGCGAGGAGAGTGAAAACAAATGAAAATAGAAAACTATCTAAGTACAGAATATTTTAAAAGATTATGCATGTATGAAAATAAAGAATATATAGCAACGTAATATAGATTTTTCCAAAAAAGGAAAAGAGTTTTTGCAGACAAGTATTATTGTGGAAATTATAAAGGGGAATAAATTATGAAATATAATTATCCATCACTAGAGCGGAATATGTAAAAAAGCAATGCAAAATAATCTTTGTAGCGGATGTTCTAAGTTAGAAAATCTTAACTTTAAAGGACAAGTAAAATGTAACTTAGCAGATAATCCAATACAAAAAATAAAACAGATCTTAGGTATACAAGAAAAAATAGAAGAAAGGAAAATGTAAAATGGATAAAATTCAAGAATTTCAAGAATTTTTAGTTAGAAGTGGATATAGTAATAAATTGTTAGAAAAAGATGAGAGAATTGAAGCAAGAGGAGATTTAGACCTATATAGAACACAAATAAAAGAACTACCAAACAACTTAAAAGTAGAAGGAGATTTAGACCTACGCAAA